>CALQJP020000182.1 GCA_943330925.2 Chryseobacterium gleum | reverse complement strand
TGAGCTCCCTTTGCATCCTTTGCGAGATGTAAGGCCGAATTATCTTCATAACGCCTTCTTTGCGTGAGCTCTCTTTGCGTTCTCCGCGAGAGTTATAGAAAATGAAAACACCCAGATTCCTCATTGCCTAAAGCCCATTTGCTACCCGATGTATGCCGTGCTTCAAGAGTTTTGAGTTAAAGTTGATCAGCAATCCCAGTCGTTTGTCCGAAAGCCGCAAATAGGTTAACAACTGGGAGTAATGGACCGGAGCCAGACACTCGACCGATTTTAGCTCGACAATTACCTTATCCTCTACCAGCAAATCCAATCGATATCCTTGATCGAGTTTAACGCTTTTGTATATGAGAGGCATAGGCACCTGACACCTCACGTCCAAACCTCGCTGTAGCAGCTCAAACATAAGAGCGCACTCATATGCCGATTCCAGCAATCCAGGGCCAAGGTTACCATGCAGATCCAGCGCAGCACCTATTATTTCGTGTGAAATTTCATTCTCTGTCATGGGCCAAAAATCCTACAACAGAATTGATATCATATTCACCTTAAGAAGCCATATTCCTGATGCTATGCCATACGTTTAAAGCTTCCTCGAATCACAAAAGATTACCGAGTTGAATAAATTCCGGTTAATGAAATAATATTCCAATAATTTTGCATCGCGCAGTTCGTCTTAGCGTCTTACTGCCTATAACATCAACAGAATTCAACCCCATGGAAACACCCAAAAAAATACCGACCTCACTCTATGCTGAAATGACTCCGAATCCGGCGGCTATGAAGTTTGTTGCAGACCGTGCGCTCATTACAGGCGGACTTCAGGTTGAATACAGAAGCAAAGCAGAAGCAAAGGGTTCATCAGCGCTTGCAGAAGAATTGTTCAACTTTCCATTTATTACCAGTGTTTTCATTAGCAGCAACTACGTAACCGTACTAAAAGATGAATCGCTTGGCTGGGAAATGATTGTACAACAACTGCGAGAGTACATGCGTGAATGGCTGATGGAACACGAAGTTGCAGTGAGCGCTATACCCGCCGAATTGGTGAACCGCACACGCGAGGCTGCAGCCGGCAACGATACAAGCGCAACAAACAAAGAGGCTTTAGACTACAGCGGATTTGAGCCAACTGAATACGACGATGAAATCCGATTTCTTTTACACGAGTATGTTCGTCCGGCAGTAGAAAGCGATGGAGGCGCAATCGACTTCATGGCCTACCGCGATAAAAAAGTGTATGTACAACTGAAAGGCTCGTGCAGTGGTTGTCCATCCTCAACAGCAACTTTAAAAGGCGGCATCGAAAACCTGCTGAAAGCAAAGATGCCGGATATCGTTGAAGAGGTAGTTGCAGAAGCGGTATGAGCGTATCACGGCGACTCGTATTGATTCATGGATTCACGGAGCGACCTTCCATGTGGGATGCGTTAGTGAGCGAACTCAACGACCCACACATCGCTATCTCCACACCTTCTATACCCGGCCATGGCGAGCATCCTGACCTAGTGCATGAATACACTGCCAAGGCCTATTGTGAAGCTCTACTGAAACAGATTCCCGACGACGACTTACCCTGGATAGTAATTGGCCACTCTATGGGCGGATACCTTGCCTCTAGCCTTGTGAAGATGGTGCCTGAGCGCATTCACGCATTGGGTTTTTTCCATTCGAAAGCTGCGGCCGACAACGCGAGTAAGATTGAAGACCGGAAACGCGCAATGGCGGCTGCTTCTTCGAGCAAAGATTTATACCTAGCCACCATGTTGCGCAATACGCTCGCTGAAAAACATGTGGTTCAGTTTCAATCTGAATTAAACAACATGGTTGCGGCCGCTCAACACGATATCACCTCTGACTGCATCGTGGCTGCGCACTCGGTAATGATTGAACGACCCGACAACGTTGAGTACCTGAAGAATGTGGCTTATCCTATTTATTACTTCCTGGGTATGCAAGATAAATCGATACCCTACGAGCAAATCAAAACCGAACTGGAATCACTGCCAAAAGCTCACGTTCAGATCATCGAAAACGCAGGACACATGGGGCAGATAGAATGCAAAGCAGAAGCGTTAGAATGGATGCGTTCTTTGTGCCTGACTTGAACCAAATCACGCTGCAGCAGTATCGCTTCTCTGCGATTTGACAACCCAACCATTATCGCCATTTACGGAAGACGAACCGCAGCATACTTCTGATAATCTGAAGCCACTTGCAGCGCTCGCTTGAAGTCAGGATCGGTTTCCAGCGATACGCGTATCATCGCTGTATCATCAAACAGACTGCGAGCGAATTGGCCCTTAATGCGAGACTTCAACTGCGAAGAGATTTTCTTGACGACCTGCTTGTTGATCTTGATTTCTTCCGTCTCAGCCATTTCAATCAATCCGGTTAGCATCGCATCCGTTACGGTAAACTTGGCTATGAATTCGTCGGCAGACTTGTATTTGCGCAAGTCCTTTCGATGTGCGTCCAAATAAGTGAAGCAATAATTGCGAATAATTCCGCTGTAAGCTATTTCCGACAAAAGACCAGAGAAATACATACTATCGAGCGGCACAAATACATCGGGCATTATGCCGCCGCCGCCATACACCAATCGTCCGGAAGGGGTTCTAAATAAAAGTGAATCCGGGAATCGCACGCTATCGGCACTGGTGAGTTCTCCCTTCTCCAACCGCTTTTGAAAGTCGTTTTCGTAGACAATCGAATCGCCATAAGGCTTTTGAATGCAGCGCCCGGTTGGTGTGTAGTATCGTGCCACGGTGAGGCGAAGAGCGCTGTTATCGGCCAACTCCATTTCGTGCTGCACCAACCCTTTGCCAAATGAACGGCGACCAACCGTAACTGCTCTGTCCCAATCCTGGAGTGCTCCTGCAACAATTTCGCTTGCCGATGCAGAGTTCTGGTCAATCATAACAACCACATTCAAATCGCGGTACTTGCCCTTTTTACTCGATCGAATTTCGTCTTCACCGGTGTGGATGCCTCTTGTGCGAACGATGGTTTTTCCTTCCGTAAGAAACTCCTCCACAATTTCTGCAGCCTGGTTGAGTAACCCGCCGCCATTTCCGCGCAAATCAAGAATGAGCGATGAACAACCGTTTTCTTCCAGCTTTTCCGTTGCCTCCAAAAACTCATCATAGGTCTTCTCTGCAAAACGATCGATTCGAATGTATCCAACCGAATCGTTTACCATGAAAGACGCGTTGACACTTTCAATCGGAATGCTTCCACGTTCAATGTTAAACTCCTTGACACCTGACTCACCCGGACGCACAACTGCAACGCGCACCTGGCTGCCCTGCTTACCCTTCAATAATTTTTGCGCCTTATCGCCATTGAGCTCCTTGCCCGAGATCACCTGGCCATCGACCATAACAATGCGATCGCCCGATTGAAGACCGGCCTTTTCAGAAGGACCACCGGCAATTGTTTTAACCACCATGAGCGAATCGCGTAGAATCAGAAACTCAATGCCAACACCGCTGAACTCACCCTTCATCCGCTCCTTCTCTAAGGCAACTTCTTCGGAACCCATGTAATAACTGTGTGGGTCGAGGTTTTTCAAAACACTGGCAATTGCATCCTCGATGAGTTGCTGCTTGTTGATACTGTCTACGTAGTTGTCTTCAATGAAGTCGATCAGGCTTACCAGCTTATTCGCATTTTGTTCGACCGATGGCTTTACCTGCAGCAGATTCTTGTCGCCAAGGTTGGTCCCTATAAACATGCCCGCAATAAGCGTAAGTGCAAATAACAGCGGTTGAACCGGTGAAGGTTTGCGATCATTCGTTTGGGGAGTAGGGTTTAATAACCCCGGAAGTTCGTTGCTCATAGAGTGGCACAAATCTAATCAGCTAAAGGAAATAGCAACTTCGCACAACGAAGATGTTTAGAGAAATTATGAGCCTACCCTTCGACATTCGGAAAACGGACAATCTCTAGCTCAGCACTTCGTAGAAAATCGAGGCCTGTCGTGTCCTTGTATTCGTGAATATAGACCATGCGCCTGATGCCTGCCTGTAAGATTAGCTTACAGCATTCTTTGCAAGGCGAGAGCGTTATGTATAACGTAGATCCCTTGGCGTCATTGGCCGAACGAGCAATTTTAAGAATCGCATTTGCCTCAGCATGCAATACATACCAGTGCGTGTCGCCTTGTTCATCTTCACAAGCATTCGGAAAACCACTTGGTGTGCCATTGTACCCATCACTGATAATCATGTTGTCGCGCACCAGTATTGCCCCTACTTTCTTGCGGGTGCAATGAGAAAGCGATGCCCATTCCACGGCCATTTTTAGATAAGCCCTGTCGTAGCGTTCCTGTTTACTGTAAGTCGTTTGCACGTGGTGATAAGAATTGGTTTGCAAAAGAACAGTATAATTGGTGTTGCACATACCTTTGAAGCATGAAGATTTACACCCGAAAAGGCGACGACGGAACAACAGGACTATTAGGCGGAGTGCGTGTGGCCAAACACCACGCACGCATTGAGGCATACGGAAACGTGGACGAGCTCAATTCTTACTTGGGTTTATTGCGCGACCTGCTTGCCGGTAGCCCGCACTTGGAAATGCTTCTCACCATCCAAGACCGTTTGTTCACCATCGGCAGCCACCTGGCACTCGATCCGTCGCATGCGGGAAAGATGCAACTGCCGGAGCTTCATGGCGAAGATGTCAACGCACTGGAAAAAGCAATGGATGCCATGGACGAAAAATTGCCCCCGATGAAAAACTTCGTGTTGCCAGGCGGACACCCAACGGTTTCTCACATACACATCGCTCGTTGTATTTGTCGGAGAGCCGAACGCAGCATCGTTTTTCTGAATGAGCAATCGGCGCTTGAACATTTGATTTTAGAGTACATGAATCGACTGAGCGACTACCTCTTTACGCTTTCACGTATGGTTTCTGCTGAAAACAACGCAATAGAAACCCCCTGGATTCCCCGTCAATAAAGGGTCTCAAGTTATTTTCCAATAATAATCGAAATCTGTTGCAGAAAAGAGTGAAACAATTATTTTCGCGCAACGTTAACCCTTTACGAATTTTATAATCCGACAATACTATGTACTGGACACTAGAACTGGCCTCCTATCTTGAAGATGCTCCGTGGCCCGCGACCAAAGACGAGTTGATTGACTTTGCTATGCGCACCGGTGCGCCCTTGGAAGTGGTAGAAAACCTCCAACAAATTGAAGACGATGAAGAAGTATTTGATACCATCGAAGACATTTGGCCGGACTATCCAACCAAAGAAGACTTCTTCTTCAACGAAGATGAATATTAATTGAAAGAGCCGCGTTTGCGGCTTTTTTGTTGATCGGGGTTTTTAACATAACCTCTTGGAATAAAAGACTTAAATCAGTTTATACGCTGATTTCAGCGGTTAACTTGCCTCAAACTTTTAACCGCGTCATG
>CALQJP020000181.1 GCA_943330925.2 Chryseobacterium gleum | reverse complement strand
GCCGTGGCCGGTTACATCTGGCTTCAGCGTTCAGCCCCTCAATACGAAGGCAACATTTCAATGCCCGCTCTCCAACAGCCTGTAACTGTTCACTTCGATGACTTCGGCGTGCCGCACATCGAAGCCGAAAACAACCACGACCTCTTCATGGCCTTTGGTTACGTGCATGCGCAAGAACGCCTGTTCCAGATGGAGATGATGCGAAGAGCAGGCAGCGGTGCTCTGGCTGAAATCATCGGCCAGCCCATGATAAAGGTGGATCGTACCTTCCTCAGCCTGGGTATGAAAGAATACGCTGAAGCTTCTGCGGCTCGCCTTGAAAGGCAACGGGGTACTCCAATGCACGACGCAATCGAAGCGTATATCGCCGGTGTGAATTATTATATTGAACATGGGCCTACTCCACCGGAATTCAGCATCATCGGTATTCCTAAACGTTCCTTCCAACCTGTCGACCTCTATTATATAACAGGCGCCATGGCCTTTAACTTCGGCATGGCGCAAAAAACAGAACCGGTAGTCGACTACATCGCCAAACACTTCACGCAAGAGCACCTGCAAGCAATGGGACTTTTTCATACGAACGAATCGGCGATTCCCACTACACCGCACGATTCCGCCTACTTTGAGTCATTGCTTGGCATGGCACAAACCTTCAACGCTACCGAAGCCATCATGCCCTTTGCGACACTCAACGGCAGCAATGCATGGGCGGTGAGCGGATCCAAAACAGCGTCGGGAAAAGTGATTGTAAGCAACGACACACACATCGGGTATATGATTCCGCAAACGTGGTATGAAGCGCACCTTAAATCGCCCGAGTTTGAAATGTATGGCCACTACCTGGCAGGCGTGCCTTTCGCCATGGTTGGTCGCGACCGATACAAAGCGTGGGGCGTAACCATGCTGCTCAACGACGACATGGACTTCTACTCCGAGCAACCCTCGCCCGGCGACAGCACACTGTTCCTGTACGAAGGCAACTTCGAAGCATGCGCTCAAAAGAACTACACGATACGTGTGAAAGGCGCCGCCGACACTACCATTCAAGTGCGTGTAACGAGGCACGGGCCGATCATCAACGACATTTTCAAGTCGATGCCCGATAAACCCATTGCCGTCAAATGGACCTACACACAACTGGAAAACCAAAACCTGGAAGCGCTCTGGCAGATGAATACTGCTCACGACCTGACCAACTTTGAAAAGGGCGTCAGCCGCATTCATGCCCCGGGTTTGAGCGTCAACTATGGCGATGCCGAAGGGCACATTGCGTGGTGGGCTGCTGCAAAACTGACCCAACGTCCGCAAACCATGAACAGCTGGACCATTCACGACGGAAGCAGTGCCGCCAACGAATGGCAAGGCTACTATCCGTTCGAAATGAATCCGCGCTGCATCGATCCGGCACACGGCTACATCTACAGCGCCAACGACTGGCCCGACGACTTGTTGAAATACTCCTCGGATACCAATCACACCGCGCTTCACTACCCTGGCTATTACAAACCACAGTACAGAGCCGATCGCATTCAAGCGCTGCTTCAACCCGAAAATGAGTGGACGCTCGAAAAAATGAAGTCGCTTATCAACGACTGCAGAAGCGAAGTAGATGAGTCTATTCTGAAAACGTGGCTCACAATCTTAGAATCGTCATCAATGCAAAACGATGCACGCTTCGCTCAACTCAAACCGATGCTTGCATGGGATGGTGAGTACAATCCGGAGTTGGTTGCTCCCACTGTTTTTAATCGCATGCTCTATCACAGCACCCGATTCGCCATGGAAGATGAAATGGGCGCAAACCTCTTCTCGCTATTTCTGACTACGCATCAATTCCAGCGGACCCTCAAAGTGCTTCATGAAAATCCGGAAAGCATTTGGTGGGACAACGTGCATACTTCCACTCGCGAAACACAGGCAGAAGTGCTTGCAATAGCATTCGATAAAACATATAACGAGTTGAGCGAAACCTTCGGAAGCAATCCACAGCAATGGAAGTGGAGCCGCTCCGCTTCGCTTGAACTGAAGCATCCGCTGGGCGAGGTAGCTCTGTTCCGACCGCTTTTCAATATCAGCAAACATGAAGTTTGGGGCGGCAATGAAACCATACACCAGTCGGGCTTCTACCTCGATAGTACCAGCTACGCAAAAGTTTTCTTCGGATCACAAATGCGAACCATGGTCGATTTTGCGGATGTAGATAACGGGTTGAACATTACACCCAGCGGACAAAGCGGACATGTGTTGAGCCCCCACTACGACGATCAGGCGAAGCTCTATGCTCAACGTTCATTTCGCAGCCAGACACTTCTGATCAATAACGATTGGCGGAAACTTTTGCTAGTGAACAAGCAATAAATGCGACTACTCGCTGCGCAGTAGCGACTTCAGTTTTTTGGACTGTGACAGCCTCATCACCTCCGGGTTGCGCAGCTTTTTGCGATTGGCTTTTCCAAGAGCCTTTGTTTCTGCTGTCACTATCTTTTTGGATGTGGATTCTACAGAGATTAATGACTCCTTCTCTGCCGATTGAGCAGCTGCAGGAGGTGCGCTCATGGTCACATCTTCCTGTACTGACACAGGAGCTTCATATTTGCCGGCATCCATTTCAACCGGCGCATATTCATCGGCCATATCCGACTCTGCAACCGCTTCTTCCGTAAGGCTCACCGACTTCAATGCATCTTCATATTCATACACGCTCGTTGCATAGGCTGGCGGCGCAGGCGTGGTGGCCGGCACAACTTGAGCAAGCAAGTTTTCTACTTCAGAAGGCAATACAACGTTCGGAACCTCCACCGCGGGCTTTGGAGCTTCCTGCTTTGGAGTTGCAGGTGCAGGTGCTTGCTCTTGCTCGTTTGTGCTCTTCTGTTCAACCGAAGCCTGCTCCTGTCGATTGGGCGTGGGCCAAAAGAATATGACGAAAAAGCCAACCACAGAAGCTGCAACCGCCCACCCCATCCAGGGAGCAAACCGCTGCTTATATCCCCTCACCTTCTCCGCGTTTTCTGCAAAACCATGCAGCAGAGCCGTTTCAAGCGACTCCGGCGGATCCTTTAACTCCGCATCGAAAGACAGCTCATGCATTTCAAGCAAAAGTCGACGCAAGGAGTTGTACTCCTCCTCATTTTGAAGGTGCTGCAAAACGAAAGATCTCTCTTCACTGAGCAACTCACCGAAAGCCTTGCTCATGAGCAAAGCTTCAATGTCTTCATGTTGGTAGATTTCATGCTCGCTCATAACAGACCTTCGAATAAGATTAAACATGACAACCATACAGCAATGCCCTCAAATGCCTTGAGTTTGCCGTTGAGATCCTTCAGCAGATAAAACAGGCGCGACTTCACGGTGCCTTCACTTACACTCATAATCTCACTGATCTCTATAATGCTCAGCTCTTGCACAAATCGTAGTTCAAACGTTTCTCGCTTCACCTCGTCCAATTGAGCCAGCACCGAGGCCAGCTGCTCCATGAATGACTTGCGGTCCATCTCCTTTTGCGCAACAGGCTTCGTAATGCCCTTTGCTTCGGCCTTCAAGGTTTGCTGCGCCTCCTTCCTCACCTCAATCTTTGCGTATTCATTCTTGCACATGTTGTGCGCAATGCTATACAACCATGTTTTAAATGGGCGGGCAGGATCATACAAATGAGGCTTCTGATACACCTTCGTAAAAAGCTCCTGCGTGAAGTCGCGCGCCTTCTCTTTCTCCTTCCACAGCATGCGCAAAAAATAATTGTACATCAGCTTGCCATAACGCCCATACAACTCCTCAAAGGCACGCTGGTTGTGCTGCCCCACGAGCGCCATCAGCTGCTCGTCGTGTTCGTTTTGATAGGGTCGTTTGCTCAATAGCATGCGTTCACTTTATTACAGGGAGTTGTTCCTTTTCACCTACACTGCGGGCCACTTCGGCATATTTCTGTTTGATGCTGCTGTACTCTTGGTTCTGCCCTGTTTGCTTTGCATAGTCAGCCAGCATAGCCAGTGGCACCAGGTAATTGGCATTCAACCCGTAGCCGGAAGCCATCTGACTCTTTCCGCAATTCTTCCACCAGTCGGCATACATCGAGCGCACATTGGCCAGCGGTGCAGCCGAGCACTTGAAGGCAAGGCCGGTGCAATACAGTTCGCTTTCCAATTCGCTGATGACATCTGCCTTTGCTGCCAGCGACACATAAACCGGCATCTTGCGAGCCAACGCTGCTATGCCTGCTGTGCCCGATTTCTCGATGCCGGTTGCAGCTTGCAATCGCTGGAAGTATGCCGCATCGGCCAGCCAATCGGTGTGTATCACGCGCACATCGGTGCGCATGTTTTTCAAGAATTGCAATACAATGACGGGATACGTATCGCCTTTACCTCCTGTAAAGAGAACGCCGTTCACCTCTACGCTGCTCAGCAAATTCGACGCGTATTCAAACTTGTCGGCACCATATGCCGCGCTTCTTGCCAACACCATGGCAGCGGTCTGTATCGCATCTGCATTTCCCTCCAGGCACGCTTTGCCAAGCGCCTTCTCGCCGGCTTCGACAGAAGAAGGCTGTTGTGCCCGAACAACGAGGTTCAGGCATGAAGCAAAAAGGAGGAAGAACAGTTTTTTCATATCAACGATTGAGCGAAGTATTCTGCTACTGTTACAGCTATGCTTCCAATGGGTTCAATACACCCTCAATCTTCCAAGCCAAACAGCGACCGAAATTCTTGCACCATAATAGCGGTTGCTCCCCAAAGTGTGTGACCCTGAATATCAAAATATCCACTATCGAATGTTCGATTGTATTTGGCCACGAAAATCGCCTTCTTCCGAATGATTGAAGGGCGCAACAACTGCTCAATTGGGTGCTCAATCCAATCGACTACTTCATCGGCACTCAATAGAAAGTGCGGATTTTCCGGACCAACAACCAAAAAAGGATGCACTACAAAATGACTTGGTGGTATGTAGAGCGACGACAATTCGCCCAGCACGTTCCAATGCATCGGATCAGCACCGACCTCTTCTTGCGCTTCCCGAAGTGCGGCCTGCACATGGGTTTCGCCGGCCTCAAGTCGTCCACCCGGAAAGGATAGCTGATCGCTGTGCACTCCCTGACCCGACGGTCGTTTCATAAACGCGGTGTGCCATTGGCCATCGCGCATGAAAAGCGGAAACACAACGGCACTTTCGCGCGCCGGTGGATTCATACTCCGAGCCTCTTCAGGCGATGGGCGTGGATAGCTAATGATTTGATTGGCCTGCGTGGCCATCGATTGCAGCCGTGCCAGTCGATCGGCCACATCACGGATGAACGCCTCGTGCATCATTCACAGGGTGAATTCGCATCGTATGCATAGCACCCTTTCCATACCTGTGAGGCCCATGAAGTGCCTTCAATGTCTTCGGGTAGGTTGTTTACTGAAACTGCTGTGCCTGCCATAAGCAAGCCCGATGATGACAAT
>CALQJP020000180.1 GCA_943330925.2 Chryseobacterium gleum | reverse complement strand
TGGAATAGACAAGCATGTATCCATCAGGTGAAGCAATTGCGCGCGAAAACCACTCTTCGTGATTGGGCCATGCGATGGGTTCTGTTTGGTAGGAATTGGCGCGCACTTCCGGGTCGTTGGCCCATTGGAAGTAGAGCTCGGCATCGGTTTTTGTTGCGAAGCGAACACGCGCATTGCGTGCAATTTCCAAAAATGCACAAGCTATGCGCAACCCGCTGCGCCCGTCGATGAGGCTGCGTTGAGCGAGTAATTGATTGTGTCGAGCACTTGCATCGTTCAGCAAATGTTGGATGCGATTCGCTGCTTCTGCATCTTCGATTTCCAAGAATGATCCCAATGAAAGTGCGGCCGCTTTTTCTGCCAGTCCGGCGAGAATGCCCAGCTGATTCTGGGCTGTGTACCCGGTAATGAGCGTGCAACCTGCGGCGCAAGCCTCGAGTGAAATGGTGCTTGCCGGACAAACGACAACATCCGTTTTCAGAAGTCGATCTACCAACTCGTTGGTTTGGAGGTTGAGGTGCACGTGAACACGCGATGCGTTCGCTTGCTGATAATCCTTCAATTGCTCCAGATGCGGATTGAGTGAGCTCACGAGCATGTGGACACTTGCATCGGCGAATTGTTCAATGATCAATCGCGTAAAAAAGAGGGTGCGGTTGTGTTCATCGGCAGCACCCATGCTCACGAGAAATTGATTGGGCGTTTGGATGGTGCGCTCCACCTGTGTTGCATTTATGAGCTCAGGGCGAAGCAGCACATAGTCAAGCCCAAGAAGCAATCGGGTGTGAAATTCGCAGTCATATGAAGAGGGTGCAATACCGGGTGCGTGATTGATTATAGCATGCGCTGCGTGATGCCATGTGTGCAAATCGTCGATAGCCACGACTTTGAAGCCGCGCTCTTGGATGGCTTGCTGGTGACGTGTTTTAAAGTGATAACCGTCCAGTACAACGAGGTCGTTTTTTTGACCTAGGCTGTTGAGTGCATCTACGGTTTGAATAATGTCGGTTGACTCATCGCTTGTACGTTCGAGCAGGCTGTATGTAAACCCTTGCGATGTAATCCAGGCATATACAGACTCGTCAGTTTTCTGTATCAGAAAGCCAATGGTGAAGTGTTCGCGAAGCATGTTGGCGAGTGCCAGGCATCGCACCACATGGCCCATGCCTATGTGTGTGCCTCCGTCGCAACGCAGAAAAACACGGGTTTTCATCCTTTCAGCTGGTCTTGTGGAAAGAGCACTTTCACTTCTACGTTTTTAGCTGCGGCGAGTTGAAGTGCGGCTTCGTCGTAGACCGATGACTTCAGATGCGCAACGGTGTCGGCACGCTTCATTTCGTATTCCCGGATATAGCGTTCCACATGCGCGCTTTCTGCGGCGTATGTCATAAAGAGTGAGATGCGCTCTTGCTCTTCTTCTTGCTTCAAGAAGCCGGGTATGCGGTTTTCAATGCCTTGGTGGTCGATACAAATCGAAGGAAGCATCTTCAATTTTACGGCATTGCCGCTGTGCAATAGTTTTAGGCTCCACGCTACCAAATCGCCGGGCTTGTTGTTGATGAAGATGGATGGGCCGTCTGCTTTTTCATGCGTACCTGGTTTTACTTTTAGTCCACCGCTGAATGCTGAATGATCTTGCAGATAGAGTCCCAATCGAATGAGTGTGTATTTGCTTTGCCAATCGGGGCCACTTTGAAATTCACGATCCAGACAGTCGCGGTGAAATCCGCGAAGTCCGGTGCCTATCTGATACGAGCTATCGCCAAAATAAATGAGGCGGTCGGTTCCCAATATTTCTTTTGCCAAACCTGTAATTCTGTCGTCGATCAGTATGTCGCGCAACAACGATTTGCTCAGCAAACATCCTTTTGCATAGCGCGCTTTTGATGAAGTATGCGTCATTTGAAAAGTCAATCCTGCAGCTTCATCCAGTTTGTATTGCTCGTACACGCGTTTGCGATAGCTCTGTATTTCTTGCGCTGAAAATGCCGCAGGCTTTAACACATAACCTTGTTGCTCGAATGTCGTTTCTATAGAATTGGTTGTGCTCATACTTTCTTTTGTTCGATGTGTGCGTTTATAGCGATCCAATCGGGGTGATGGTTCAAGAGGTCTTCTATTGCTTCATATCCTGATTGCAACGCCGGTGTTTCTTCCAGCATGTGCTCGAGCACTTGAAGGTCTTCCGGTGTGTCGAGTGTGAGCCGCAGTGAACTGTTATTTCGGGCCTGTGCAATGTTGTGCATCTGCTCGGCGTGGTGAGTTCGAATGAAGGGCGTCACGTGCTCGCGGTCGTGAACCGACGTAGCATGCTGATGTGCTTCTGCAAGCATGGCAGCACTGAATATCTCGAAGTCGAAACCGCGAGCATAGGTGCGCGGAAAGCAATTGCTCACGTAGCAATTTTCGTCGTTGAGTTGGATGTACAAATCAATGCCCTGTTGTATAAGTGCAGCATCGATGAGTGGACAATCGGAAGTAACTCGAACGATGATGTCGGCCGGAAACGTTGCATTGGCATGATAGAACCGCCCAAGTACATCGTTTTCATCGCCTCGAAAGCAATTCAGTTGGTGTTCGTTTGCGAACATCTCAACTGCATCATCTGCTTCGTTTGTGGTGGTTGCAACGATGATGTTATAGCCACTTTTTTTCAAGCGATCGATGTGATGCTGCAGCATGCTTTTACCGGCGGCCACGCGCAGTATTTTTCCGGGTAGTCGCGAGCTCGTCATCCGTGCTTGGGTGATGATGCTGATGCGAGGGTTTTCCGGTAGAGCACTCATGCTTTTACGCGTTGAACGCAGGGTCTACATGTTCCCGAATAAGTGTGCGCATCTGTTCCGGTGAAACCCATTCGGTGTTTTCGCCTGAGTTGTAGCAGAAGCCTGCAGGAACTTTCGTTGCATTGAATTCTTTTACAAAGGCGGCTAAATCGAACACAGGCACTTGTGGCACAATGGCATAGTAACGCCCCAGATCATACGTGGTGAACGCATCGGAAGTGGTGATCATTTCTTCGTGCAATTTCTCGCCGGGACGAATACCTGTGATGTCGATAGGTGCGCCCGGTGCAATGGCTTCGGCCACATCGGTGATGCGGTACGATGGAATTTTCGGAACGAAGATTTCGCCTCCCCATGCTTGTTCCATCGCATGCAATACCATGTCGACACCTTCCTGAAGCGATATGTTGAAACGCGTCATGTTGGGATCAGTAATGGGCAAGCGACCTTCTTTCTTTTTCTTGATGAAAAACGGAATCACTGAGCCGTTGCTGCCCATCACATTTCCATAGCGAACAACAGAGAATTTGATGGGATGCTTGCCGCGTATGTTGTTGGCGGCTACAAATAATTTGTCGGAACACAGCTTGGTGGCGCCATACAAATTGATGGGCGCTGCTGCTTTGTCGGTTGAGAGTGCTACAACGTTTTTCACACCGCATTCGAAGCATGCGTTGATGACGTTTTCTGCACCAAGCACGTTGGTCTTCACGCACTCCATCGGATTGTATTCAGCAATTGGAACATGCTTCATAGCCGCTGCATGAATGACGTATTCAATGTCTTTCATGGCGGTTTTCAGTCGCTCACTGTCGCGCACATCGCCGATGAAGTAACGAATGGCGTTGTATTTCGCATGCGGAAAATCTTGCGCCATTTGATACTGCTTCTGTTCATCGCGCGAGAAGATGACCAGTCGTTTAATGCCTGGCCAGCGTTCCAATATGTTTTTTGTAAGGTGTGTACCCAGCGATCCTGTGCCGCCGGTGATGAGCACACTCTTTCCGTTGAGGTCGAGCATGAAGGTTTAAATTTCTGTGTTGCGCAAATGTAACTACTTCACGCCGAATCGGCTGATGTGGATCATCGAGTCGCGGTGCTGCTTGAGCCAAGCCAGATCTTGGTTCCACCAGTTGCTTTCACGGATGCGCTCAATCTCCTCGGGGGCAAAGCGATAGCGAATGTGCTTTGCAGGCACGCCGCCTACAATACTGAACGGCTCAACGTCTTTTACAACCACCGCGCCTGCGGCTACAATGGCGCCATCGCCAACCTTGACACCTGTGCGCAAAACAGCGCGAGCTCCAATCCACACGTCGTTGCCGATTTCAGTCGTTGGCATCTCTTCGAAGAGTGGCTTGTCGACTATGACCGGATTGGATTGCCCGCGGTCGGAGTAGAACATGGGATGGGTCGAAACGAAACCGTCGGCAGGGTGTTCGCCCAACCCAATGAGAACCTGCGGGCCAATGCTCGTGAAGCTTCCGATGCGCGCGTGGTACACCTGCGTCTCTCTGCCTACGTAGCTGAAGCGGCCCATGCTAACATCGCGCAGGCGACTGTATTTGTAGAGGGTGTTGTATTCGCTGAAGGTGCACTTGCTCACCTCGGTGAGGTATTCCATGCGCAAATGCTTGCCCGAAAAACGCATTTTGTAACTCGTCCATTGCAAGAGCCAGCGCAACCAAAGTGTGATGGGGTTTTTGAAAAGAATCTCCATCCGTCAGATTAGTTTTTTGCGTTCAAATGCATCCACAAACGTTGGTGAGCTGATGTTGACAATGTGGGATCCGCGGTGATTAGCATAGTCGCGCATGCGCCAGTAGCCGTGGAATACACGCGCCCATGCATGAAAGGCTTCGTCCATGCGAAACGTTTCTTTTGTTGCAGCGGTTTTATAAAATGGCTGAAAGCTGATTTGCTCTTGTTGATCGTAGAAGTGAACTTGTTTTAGGCACACAACGTTGTCGTCGTTTACCGCCAGCGACTCATGCCAGTTGTGGTCTGCACCCGCCAGTTCAATCTCTTTATACCCCATGTTGATGGCCAGAAACAACGCCGCAACCAGCACGTTCTGACATTGTGGCATCGCTTTGTTTTTCTTCCAGAAGAAGTATCCCGGTCCGTTCCAGCCTTTGTATACCACGTAGTTCAGATAGTGAATGCGAATGTGTGAATTCTTTTCCAAAAGCGTTATTCGTCGGCTGCCTTTGGCTTCGCGAGGTATCATCAAGTGAAGTTCCCAGTTGGTGTTGTCGGCAATCGCCTGCAGCATCGTGTCAATCCAGGTTTGCTCTGCTTTCCATACCCCCGGATCGAGTAGCACGTAGTAGCGCGGCTGCAGCATTTTGTAATCTGCTGATAGCGCAAAACCATTTACAGCAACGAGTGAGCAGTTTTTGAAGTGATTGGGTTGTGCATCCAGCGCCTTTCTCAATGAAGGACCATTTCCAAGCACAATACATTTTTCGCTGCCGGCTTGCGGAAGATGGGGAGCTCCTCTGCTCAACAAAGCTATTTTCAATAGCGAAACCGCTGTATTCACGGTGTTGAATGCAGCATGGGCTATGCGTTTGTGAATGGAGGCTGTGGCCGACATTATCGCAAAGGTATTCGGGTTGTGTGATTATTATTGCAGGGTCGACGTGTTTTTCGTTCGGCAAGT
>CALQJP020000179.1 GCA_943330925.2 Chryseobacterium gleum | reverse complement strand
CGTGGTTCCGGGCCCGGCGAAGAATCCGAAATCGAATCCACGATTTCCTATTTTAGCGTAACTCCTGTTGAGCGGGTCTTTTCTATGTTCTACAGGATAGAAATCGAATCGCCATCCTGCGTAAATTGCCAGATTGAGATCCGTGGTCAATTGTGCCGGTAATTCCCCGATGGATGGTCTGTATTTCATCAGTACGCTGCTGATATCAATATCAAGTCCTTGCTTTTTAAACGTGATGCGTTGAAAGGGAATATTGTCGGTCGTTTCGAGCGGAATGGTCAACGTAGGTTGGCTCTGCGGTTGCTTGTTTGCTGCTGGATAAACCGTAATGTTATCTTCCAACACGTCGAGATAGACAGCTTGCTTTTCCGCGCTATCCGATTTTAGTTGATAGAATCCATCATTCAATCCGTGCAAGGAAGCTCGTTCAAGGGTAGAGCAGGAGGAGAGAATCCCGATGGGTACAAAAAGTAGAACGATTTTTTTCAAGAGAGATCGCTGCATCCGGTTGGGTCAATTTTCTTTCAATACATCCGGTTGGTCCATTTCATTGCTGGTTTTCCCGAATAGTTCAAAGTAAAGACCTACGACCAGAAAATCGCGCCCGGTTTCATCATTGATTTTGTAGTCGAATTGTTTTAAATATCCCACTTGGATAGTTGTGTACTTGGACGTTTTCCGATTAAGGGCGACTAGCGCTCGGTTTCGTTCAAAGTAGGGCTCGTTATCCGTGAAGAAGATTTCATTGCTGGCGCTAATTTGATATGGCTTATAGCCGGATCGTTCTTTTCCGAACGAGTACGAAGCGCCCAATCTGTAGCGAAATCGGTTGCGGTAGCCGTTGCTGGTGAATCGTTGTTCAGCGCGGTAACGCTGTTCAATCTTGATTTTCCCGATTGTTTGAAATAGGGTGATTTGTGGCCAAAGTCGAAACTCGTCGTTGTTTTTGGGTTCTACAAAATTTCCTCCTTCCGCAAAAGTTTGATAGCTGCCTGCGCCAATGGTTAGCGCGATATTTTTCCCCGCTTTATAGTTGATTCCTCCCTTGTATTCGTAGTAGTGAAAGTCATCATAGAAGCGCAACGATCGCAATTGTGCTTCGCCGAAAAGGCTCCACTTCTCGCTTTGAGTGTATTTGATGTTTAGGATATTCCAGCTGCCGGGATGAAATGCTTGAGCCGTTAAGCTGTTAAAGCAAGCCGATAAAAGGACTAGGCAGGAAATGCAAAACCAAGGTGTTGTTGCTTTTCTATTCGGACGGGTTGAATTGTAATGAGCCTTCACAAGTTGAATGTATGCTTCGGCATAGTTAACGATTAATTTAGAATAATAATCTTCAATTGCAATTTGCTTCAAACGCGCTGGTCGTCCTAATGAATGTGATGAGGTTAACTCTTTTCCTATTTGCGAGCGAGCCTGAAGCTTTGCCACGACTCAAGAAGCCGTTCCTCGAGTGTTGCCATCGCATGCAACTCGTTTGTGTTTCCTCGTTCAGATGTGTACAAATATGCTGAATTCCCTTTGCCCTTTTCATCTTTCCAAAAAAAGACAATATAGACTGTACGCATTCGCAGAAGATCTTGCTGCGGCTTCTTTGTTATGGAACTGTTTTCAATCGTAACGAGTTGAGCGAACATTATCCCTTCGGGCAATTGAACAGGCTTAAACTCGGATGCTATCAGTTTATCCCTTCGATTAACGATAGTTGATGGTGCGAATTTTTCACGGCAGTAAGTTTCGAACGCTTCCTTCGATTTACATTTCGTTAGAGGCAAAAAGTGTATGCCGCCTATTTCTGAGTAGGTGGTTGATATTGCACTGTTCCGAAAAGAAAGGACAGTGCGCAGTTTCGAGCGCCTGATGACTTCCCATGAATCCAGAGGTTTAAACCGATATTCATATGTTTCTCCCGCATACCAGTTAACCGAATCTGTGTAAACATCTCGCAGATAATCGTTATCGCCATCAAAAGGAAGTATACAATAGCGCTCCTCGATTGGCTTCGAAAATGCTCTTATGCGACTCAACGCCTCATCTTCGCGCAGCACTTTCATGTGGATTGCAAGCTGCTCGTCCGCTTTGCGATAGGGATAGAGTTCGATGTAAAAGTTGCTGCCGCCTGATAGATTGAGCTCAATTTCAACAAGCGACTCTCCCGCTTTCGCATGGAAGTGTGTTATGCCTTGTAGCGCTGTATGAACGGCAGTAATACTATTCATCTTGGCCTTTACACACATGCCATGGTTATTGTTGACTACGACTCCCAGCCAGTTGTCGGGGAACTCGTCCGACTTGTCGCGCAGGAAGTACACGTGGGAAAATCGAGAGGTGTCCAAATTCGCCGGACCGGGAGTGTAGGCTTTGATTTGCGCAACTGCATTGAGCACTAACACACTTAACGCAGCGGTTAAAATAGATTGAGGAAAGCGCATAGATAACATTTCATTTGAGTTGAAAAGTAACCGGCCTCCAAATTTTCAGAGAAGATGAATGGTGCTAAGATTCCTGATTTCCGTCACAAATAATGAATGATGCGCAAAGAAAAATTCATTGGACGAAAATGGTTCTGTGGTTCAAATTGATTTGTCTTCATATCGCATGGTGCTGTCTTTGAGCCGCAGCGCGCCTGCGGCTGATACTGAAGGAATTTCAGTTTGGGATGGTGGCCGATTTCTCTCGTTTAGAAAGAAGTGATTACATTGCAACCAACAATCTCCGAACATTCGCACGAATGAATAGTTTGTTTCAATTTTTACACACAACGAATACTATATTTTCTTATGCAAATCAAAAGAACATCAACAGCCGTTTGGGTCGGAACAGGAAAAGAGGGTTCCGGATCACTTACTTCTCAAAGCACCGCGCTCAAGGAGACGCAATATGGTTTCAACTCTCGTTTCGCCGATGGCATTGGAACCAATCCCGAGGAACTTATAGCAGCCGCACACGCGGGTTGTTTCAGCATGAAGTTAGCCTTCAACATTCAAGCAGCCGGCATGGCCGCCGATCAGATTAATACCGCTTGTGAGATTGTATTGGAAGATGGAACAGTTATCGAATCCAATCTCCATGTAGAAGCTGCTGTGCCGGGTCTGGATGCCGCTAAATTTAATGAGTTGGTCAACGACGCAAAAGTCAACTGTCCGATTTCAAAGCTCTTGAATTGTGCTATCAGCGTAGATGCCCGGTTGAAATAATATGAATATCGCAATCTTCGGAACCGGCAACGTTGGCGGGGCGCTCGCTACCGGCTGGGCAAAAGCTGGTCACACGATTAACCTCGGTGTGCAAGACGTGAATCAATTCAAAGGCAAAGATCTGCTGAATAATCCCAGGACGTACGTCTATTCCATCGCTGATGCTGTAGCCAAGTCTGAGGTAGTATTGATCGCCACACCGCCCACGGCCATCTTTTCCATCATGGAGCACATGGGCGATGTTTCGGGCAAGACGCTCATTGATGCAACGAACTCCGTGCGCCAAGCGCCCGATCCATACAAAACCGTTTATCATGCCCTGGTCGACAAAACCAAGGGCGATGCAGTGAAGTGCTTCAATTCAACGGGGTTTGAAAACATGCTGAACCCCATCTACAACGGAGAGGGTATCGACATGTTTATGGCCGGCGATAGCGATGCAGCGAAGCAGGTTGCATTGCGATTAGCACTCGATATTGGCTTTGCATCGTGCATGGATTTCGGCAAGGCCGATAAAGTTGAACTTCTTGAGAAATTTGCGCTGTCGTGGATTAACCTGGCCATCATGCAAGGCCATGGGCGAAACATCGCATTTAGAATACACCGGCGATAATTCGGCAGCACATTTCATCCGATACCAAATTGCTGAAGCTTTGCATAAAGGTGTTGAAGTATAAGGTTTACACTCAAAGGCGCGGAATAGTTGGTGATTATGCAAGTGCATTCGTAGTAACGCGGGGTAAGCCTCTAGATTTACCGCCCAACTATTTCTGTTATCTATGAAGAACATTTACATCGTTTGCCTGGCATCAACGCTTTCAATCACCTTATCAGCCCAGAATGAAGTTGCTGATTCGCTATTTGGTAATAACGCTCAACTGAACGTAGATGTTTCTTCTGAGGGCTCTGAATATGGAGGAGTTTTCCTTACCCAACCCGACGGGAAAATAATATACGGAGGCAGCGATGTTGGTGAATTTGATTATCATATCAATATGGTTCGTTTTGATCCTTGTGGAATTATCGACACCGCGTTTGGTGCAGGTGGTACGGTGCGACACAAGTTTGATGAACGGAATATTGGAAATGCGTTTGCATTGCAACCCGATGGAAAAATTCTTTGTGCCGGCATTCAAGCCCCGTCCAACGCCGGATCTCAACAACGCGCCTGCATGAGTCGGTTTAACAGTGATGGTTCTGTTGACAGTACCTTCAATTTGGTTGGAACACATCCTATTTTATTGGCGTCAGGTAATTTTGGTTCTGTTGAAGTAATGGAAGACGGACGTGTAATCGGCATTGGTTATTTGGGCAGTGGCTTGGGAGCTTGTGTTGTGCGTTTTAACCCGGATGGAACGTTGGATAACACATTTAACGATGATGGTATCGCTCACTATAATCCGAATGCCGGATTCTTCGATTCAGCAACGGGGCATCTCCTTCCGAATGGAAAAATCATTGTCACTGCATGGTCATCACTCACCGACTGGCGCTTTCATGCGATTCAATTTGATTCAACAGGTTCTGTAGACTCAACGTATGCTAATAATGGCTCATACCATGATGTGGTTCTGCCTTCAACGCCATTTGGAGTAACTGTTTCGAGTGTGGTGGATGCGACAGGTAGCCTGTTCTTAAGTGGTAGCCTAGATAACTCAAACGTGTATGTTTTGAAACTAACTCCATTCGGTGTTGTTGACTCTACGTTTGGTGTGAATGGTATTTTTAATTACACGTTCAATGGCCGTGTGAAAGGAATGAAGTTGATGGAAAACGGTAATATCCTCTTGCCAGGCAGTAGCTACAACAGCATGTATGGTATTGGCTGCGCTTTGATGATACGGCCTGATGGTACTCTGGATACAACGTTCGGTGTTAATGGGTTGCGTGATTTTGATTTTAACAACGATTCCGGTACACACTGGATGGAAGCTTTGCTTGAACTTGACAATGGTAACTGGATTGTGGCTTCTTCAACTGGTGGCTTTCGGTTTAGAAAATATGCCGATTCCTCCTCGTTGCCTGTTATAACTGAAAGTAATGGCGTTTTAACAACCATCTCGGCGGAGGGTTACCAATGGTATTTAAACAATCAGCCCATTCCCAACGCCACAGGAAACTCTTACACAGCGAGACAAAATGGTGCTTATACTGTTATGACTACCAACAGCGACGGATGTTCAGGATTGAGCGGTGTCTACAATGTTGTTTCGAATGGTGTTGGAGCAGAAAATGCATCCGACATTTCAGTCTATCCGAATCCTTCAAGTGGGGTTTTCACACTGAAGG
>CALQJP020000178.1 GCA_943330925.2 Chryseobacterium gleum | reverse complement strand
GCGATCGAGGCTTGTGTCGAGGGTGTAGAGTCCTGAGTTAATGACTTCCGAACTGTATTCAACGGCTTTTGACCATTCCTGCTTCAGGAAATGGAACGTAGCCAGCACACCCGCTGCAGCCATTTTGCTCGCGTAGATGCCATTGGTTTGTGGCAAATTGTTGTAGGCGAATTCCAGGTCTTCTTGCACAAAGTTATAGACCTCTTGCACCGTGCTGCGCAACAACGGGTCGGCTGCTGCTTTGCTGCGAATAGGCACACCTGCGTGCGTGTTGCCGGGCGTCCATCCGTAGGGCTGTGCCCAGAGCTTAACAGCAGCCCAATGACAGAACCCGCGAAGGAAGCGAGCCTCCGCAATGAGACGTTCTTTTTCGCCGCTATCGAAATTCGGAATTACATCGATGTTGTCGAGCAGGGTGTTGCAACGCCATACCACGGTATACAAATCCTGGTACACCTTGTTGGTGGAACCGTTGAAGAAGGTGGTCTGGCGGGCAAATACCGAACGTAAATCGTTGTTGGTGTTGGGCTGATTGAGGTTGTCGCTCAGCAACTCCGAGATGTTTTGTATGCGACCGTCGTAGAGGTTGGCCAATGCATCGTAACAACTGTTCAATGTTTCTTGTGCGTCGTCGGCAGTGTTGAACAGGTCTTCGCGCAGGTTACCCGTTGGCGGTTGGTCGAGCCACTTGTTGCACGAAACCAACGGAAGGGTGAAGCAGAATGCTAGAATGAGAATCTTTTTCATGTTCTTGGTTGGTTTAGAAGTTGGCGTTAAGGGTTATGAAGTAACTCTTCTCTTGCGGCGGTGTGAGGTAGGTCGTGTTCGCACTCAAGTTGCGGTCTTGCGGATTTTCAAAGTCACGCACCAACTCCGGATCGAGACCTACGAAGTTCGTTAAAACGAACAAGTTGGATGCTGCTACCTGAATGTTCAAATTGCGAATAGGGCTGTTTTCCTTCATCTTGAAGTTGTAGCCGAGGCTGATGTTCTTCAAGCGCAGGTAATCAGCGTCGTAAATGAACAAGGTGGTGTTCCACCAAGGGTTGCCCGATTGCAAGCCGTAGGTGTTTTCCTGCAATGTTTGAACGGGGAATTGTGCCTCATCGCCAGGTGCTTGCCAGCGGTCGAACTTATCGGTGCGCATGTTCCAGTCGGTGGTTACACCCAACTGACGCTTGCCTGACGAGTCGAAAATTTTGGATCCAAGGCTGTAGGTCATGAATACGCTCAACGACCATCCGCCATAGGTGAAGCTGTTCGTGATACCGCCATATCCCTTTGGTAAACCGGCTCCTGCATATTGACGGTTGCTCAGGTTGTATTCGTAGGTTATGTTGCCTTGAAGGTCATAATACATCGGCTTTCCATTCGTCGGGTCGATACCGGCAAACGGCACGAGGTAATAAGAACCTACGGGCTTTCCAATCTGCACCCGCGAGTCGTTCGTGCCACCACTCAATGCATCGGGTGTGAAATCACCAATGCTGATCACTTCGTTTATGTTGCGTGAAATGTTGAAGTCGGTAACCCACTGCAACTTCGAATCAGGGCTCAGGTTGTTCGACTTGATGCCGAACTCAAGACCTTGGTTGAGGATTTCGCCGGCGTTGGCCCACACGCTTGAGAAGCCGGTGCTGGTTTGCACGTTGTACTGAAGCAATACATCTTTGGTACGCTTGCTATACGCTGAAATAGTTCCGTGAATGCGGTCGTTCCACAAACCATACTCGAGCGATGCATCCAAAATCATCGAGGTTTCCCATTTCAAGTCGGGGTTGCCCAATTGGGTCTGGAAGCGAATCGGGTTTCCGAAATAACCGCCAGAACCTTGGTCCCAGGTTTCATATTGCGCGGTGCGCGGAATGTCGGCATTTCCTGTAACACCCCAGCTTCCGCGAAGCTTCAGGAAGTTGATCACCTTGTTGTCTTTCAGGAAGCTTTCCTCGCTGGCTATCCAGCCCACGGAAGCAGAAGGGAAGTTACCCCAACGGCTGTTGGCTCCGAACTTCGAAGAAGCATCAGCGCGCGACACCAACTGGAAGTAGTATTTATCGTCAATTGAATAGTTGAAGCGTCCGAAGAAACTCACAAACGTGGTCACTTCCTGGTAGGCGTTGCCATACTGCGGTGTAATTGTATCGGCATCCAATTCCGTCTGCGTAGGCAATGCTGCAAGGCCTGGGTAGCGCACTTGAGAATAACCACGCGTTACTGATTTTTGAACCTCACTTCCGGCCATCAATGTTACGCGGTGGTCTTCTTTGTAAGTGCGGTTGTAGTTAACCGTTCCGTTCGAGTTCCAGTTGGTAACCCATGTAGGGAACTTCTCGGCGTAGTCTTGCGTTTGACCTACGTTCACGCCCAATGGCAAGTACTTCATTTCTACCTGGTCGAGGTAATCGAGCGAGCCTGTTGCACGCAGCGACCAGTATTTGTTGATGAGGTAGGTGAGGGAGTGATTGGTAAGAACGCGCTTTTCGATATTCACCCACTGGCGTTGTTCGCGGTAGGCAATCGGGTTGGAGTAACCTCCATTCCACATGAAGTATTTACCGGTTGAATCATAGACAGGGTAGTAGGGAAGAGCAGTCGACATGGCTTCACCAATACCGCCGCTCCATGCTGCGTCAACGCGGTTATTCACGCTCTGTGTGAACGAGCCACCTACATTGTAGAGGAGTTTATTGGCAATGTTGAAGTCGGCGTTGAGGCGCGCGCTGTTACGCACAAAGCGGTTGCCGATGATGTAAGAGCCGTTGTCGTCGTTGCTTAAGCTGGCGTAAAACTTCGCCTTGTTCATCACGTAGTTGATACCGATGTTGTATGACTGCTTGATGCCCACTCCGGTCAATTCATCAAACCAGTTGGTATTCGTTTTTTGAGCTTCCTTGTACTTCTGCTCGCGAACCTCTGGTGAATCAAGTGCTCCCGACAACGAAGGCAGCCAGGTATATCCCGTTCCGCCGTCGTTTTCCCATGCCTCTTGTCGCATCTGCAAATACTCTCCGGTATTCATCATGTTGGGTTTGGCAGCGGCTTCTGAAGTTCCCAAGCGCACATTGAGGTCGATGCTCAATCCTTGTTTTTTTCCACGCTTGGTAGTGATCAGCACGACACCGTTGGCCCCGCGTGATCCGTAGATACCGGTTGCTGCCGCGTCTTTCAATACTTCGATACTTTCAATGTCGTTTGGGTTCAAAAACGTGAGTGGGTTCGAGTTCATCGCTCCCGAGTTACCGCGCAAAAACGGGTTTTGGGTAATCGGAATACCGTCCACCACATAGAGAGGATCGCCTCCGGCCGAGATAGAGCTTATGCCTCGGATGCGCACCAATGAGCCCGAGCCTGCAAGTCCCGAACCTTGTGATACCTGAATACCCGCGCCACGACCTTGAAGAGCTGCTTCGAAACTGGGAACGGGAACCTGGGTCAATTCTTTACCGTCGATTCGCGTAATGGAACCCGTAACGTCGCGCTTACGCTGCACGCCATAACCAACGACCACCACTTCTTCGGCCATCTTTTCATCTTCTTGCATCGTCACATTGAGCGCAAGCTTTTGACCTTCGGTTAGGTTAATGTCTTTCGATTGATTGAGGTAGCCGATGAGGACGAATTCGAGCGTGTGCTTACCGGCTGACAAGTTCAAGGTGAAGTTGCCATCGATGTCGGTAGCCACACCGTTGCCGCTTTGTTTGTCTTTCACCACTACGCCGGGCAAGGTTTGGTTGGCTGAATCGTACACCTTTCCGCTCACTGTTTGTGCTATGCTTGCTGAACACAGCAAGAGTGCACCAAGAAGGGCAAGTGAAGAGTAGAGTTTCTTCATCAGAATGTTTTGTTTAGGACTTGGTTAATGTTATGGGGTCAAACATAAAACAAAACGGGTAAGTGTATATTCCACACTTACCCGTTTTTTTTATTCGCTGATAATCAGCGGATGGGTTGCATTGGTCTGCTCGCCTTGCACGCGCACCAAATAGGTGCCTGCTGCGATGTGGCTGCACGACCAATCAATGGTTTGGATACCTGCAGCGAGGTTGCGGCTTTCGATGCGCTCAATCACACGACCCGACAAATCGAGGAGGTCAATATGGATCAGTTGAGATGCGCTGTTTTTGAAGCCAATGCTCACGCGATCGCTGGCGGGGTTGGGATACACCATGAAGTTGAATCCGAACAGCTCAATTGCTTCCGCCACGTTGAGCGTGGTGTCGGGAGCGAAGATGGGCTGATCGAAATAAACGTGGTATTCTCCCGGCTGGAAATTCATGGCGGCATTTGCATCCGTTACTTCGATGGTGTTGCCACCAAAGAAATCATACCACGCTCCGGTATGCTGGAAGCCCGGCACCATGTCGATCGGAATCACATTGAAATTACCTACAATGGTGGCTTTCAAATCTGCAGTGTTGAGGTGCAAGCGCTTGCCCAATCCGGCCAAATCAATATCGAAATCGGTGGTTGAAAAGATGGGATTCGTTTTTTTGATTTCGTTGAGAGCACTTACCACCTTATACACTTTGTAGCGTTCTTCCACATCGCGGTAATCCCAGCGAACGGGTTTGGCAGAAGTGCGGCAATCCGGGTTGATGGTGCCATCCTGGCAATAGTTAATCGAGTAGTCGTATCCCAACTCACCGAATTCCCAGATCATTTTAGGGCCCGGTATCGGAATGAGGAACGTGTGTGCGAGCTCTTGGCGTTGCAGCGCAGTGCTCAGGTTTTGAATGTCGTATGAGCCATTGCTGTTTCCGAAGTTCAAATTTTTATACATCAGGCGCTCTTCGTCGTGACTCTCACCGTAGCTCACCAGGCGAGGTTGGCTCCAACCGCGCGAGGTGTATACGCCCCAGCTCAAATTGGAGTTGGAATTATACCCCATGCTGGCTTGCTCGTATTCGGTGGTCATTTTTCCCCAGAGCATCATGCCTGCATTCGAAAGTGCGATTTCCTCGCTGTTGTCTGCAAGGTGCTCGAGAATAACATAGGCGCCGGGTTCGTGCAGTTGAATTTCGGTGTAGTAATCATTCAGAATGTTAACGCGGCTCTGGTCATAAGCACCCCAGGCTCCAATGTTGCCGAGGGTGTCATTCTGTGTAAGTCCTTTAGATAGGTCGAGGCGATAGCCGTCCATATGGAACTCTTCAATCCAATGGCGCATCATACGTTTGAAGAAGTTACGCGTAAGTGGACTTTCGTGGTCAAAGTCATAGCCAACGTTGAAGTCATGGCGAGGTGTTTCATTGAACCACGGGTTCTCCGCTGTTGGCTGACCGTATTCTCCTGCATCCGCATCGAAGTACATTCTCACCATGGGGTTTTGTCCGAATGCGTGGTTTACCACAATATCCATTAACACGGCAATGCCTCTGTTGTGGCACTCGTTTACAAATGTCTTGAGGGCTTCCTTAGTCCCGTATGCTTTGTCGAGCGCAAAGAAGAAGGAGGTGTTGTAACCCCAGCTGTCGTTGCCTTCGAATTC
>CALQJP020000177.1 GCA_943330925.2 Chryseobacterium gleum | reverse complement strand
GTCGGTGCCTTGCCAGGTGCGTGTCCACGCGCCATTGATGAGCGTGAGCGAAGAGCCTGCAGGTCCGCATACGAGAACCTTCGAAGTTTTGCTCAATGGCAGAACGCCGTCATTCTTCAACAACGTGATGCTTTCCTCAGCGGTTTCACGAGCGGCTTGCTGATGCTTCGTTGATCCGAAATCTGGGAAGTCTTTCAATGCCGGTGGCATCGCGTTTACAAACAACCCGAGGTCGCGCTTCATCACCAAAATGCGGCGCACCGATTCATTCAATCGGGCTTCTGTAATTTTTCCTTCCTTCACTAACTCAATCAGATGACGAGCGAACTCAAAATCATTGGGAACCATGCACATATCGATTCCTGCATCAACCGCAGCTTTCACCGACTCCTTATTGTTGGCGGTCACCTTGTGTATTTGGTGCAGCTTCATCACGTCTTCCCAATCGGTTACGGCCATGCCTTTGAAGCCCATTTCATTGCGCAAGAGTTGCGTGAGAATGGCAGGATTGGCGTGTACGGGTATGCCGTTTATTTCACCGCTGTTGATCATTACGCTCATGGCTCCTTCGTTGATGGCGGCCTGGAACGAAGGCATGTAAATCTGACGCAATTCAATGTCGCTGATAATGGCCGGCGTGCGGTCTTTACCCGTGCGTGCGCCGCTGTAGCCAAGGAAGTGCTTCATGCAAGCGGCTACGTGGTAGGCATCGGGTGTTGTGCTGTGGCCTTGGTATCCGTCGATGCATGCGCGGCCCATGGTAGCGCACACGAGCGGGTCTTCACCATACGTCTCGAAGAAGCGCGACCAGTTCGGGTTGCGACCTACATCCAACACGGGGGAGAAGTTCCACGGAATACCTGCAGCGCGGGTTTCATAGGCTGTTATTTGCGCACCGCGTTTTACCAACTCCGGATTGAACGTTGCGGCTTGTCCCAGCTGCTGTGGAAATAGGGTAGACCCCATCATGTAATTGGCGCCGTGAATGGCATCAATACCGTAAAGAATCGGAACTTTCAATCGGCCTTGTGTGGTCGCTACGCGTTGTATTTCACCCACGAGCTCATGCCACTGCTTGAGCGGATAGGCATGCCCGCCGCAGTTGAGCACAGAGCCCACATGCCATTTGGTGATGGCCTCTTGCAGTTTGGCAGGCTCGATGTGGTGCGGTTCCACCAACTTGTAGATGCCGCCTTCGCACACTACGTCGAGGTTTATCTGTGTCATTTGCCCCACCTTTTCCTCGATGGTCATTTGCGCAAGGAGCGCTTCAATGTCAACTGGTGTGGGTATAGCAGGTGTGGCTTTCTTCGCAGGCTTTTGCGCACTGCAGCTAAGAATGAAAAGAAGTATAATAATCGAAAATGAGTACTTCATGTTTTCAGATTGACTTGGTTAACGATTGGGTAAGCTAAAGAGCATGCGACCCCACAGGGCAGGAGTGGTGTGAAAACCTTCCATGTCGATGGAGTTCCAGCGTTGTTGCGTTTGACGCACGCTGGTTTTATCGGCCATATCAACGGCGAGTTCCAATGCATAATCGCCGCCTTCTTTCCAGGCTTCAACGCCGAGTTCACTCCAGGCGATTTGGCATTCAAATGAATAACTGTGGTCATTCAGGCGCGTCGTTTTTATTTCAGCGTTTACGGGTTGTGAGCGCGTCCAGTCCCACAGTTGCGGAGCGTTGCTCATGCGCAATCCCAGGTGACGATCGTCGGCGTAGAAAATGGAACGCTTCGGATTCAGACCGCTGCGTGTGCTGAAGGCAATCTCAACGGCATCGCCGTTCCAGATGTCTTTGCCTTCGCGTGTATTGATGAGCGGTGTTTCATCAAACACAACGCCTCCAATAGTGAGGTATTCAGCATTGCCGGCCAAAAATAAATTGTGCTGTTCGATTTGAACGAGCGTGTAATCCATATCAGCAACATTGATTTGTCCATCGAAGACAATAGCGTTGGCAGTATGCAATGTTGTCTGCTGGCGTCCCCTCGACTTGTAGGGTTCAATGCGGATGTTATCCATCGATACGGTGCCCGACGATTCAAACTGCATGATCACTTGTTTGATAGAAGACACATCTACATCGCGTGCTTCGAACGGGAAGTTTTCAAGCGGAACACGCACCGTTGTCCATTGGTCGGTAATCACTTTGCCTTCAATCATGGATGGGGAGAAACCCGTCCAGGCTTGTTCTCCGTTGAAGTCTTCAAAGCCGATTGCCCAAGGCAGGCCTTTCATGGGGCCGGTGAGCGATCGCACATCAAATGCAATTGCGGCTGAGGTGGTGATCTGTGAAAAGTCTTTGCCCGACCATCCGGCCCAGCCAATGCCCATGCCCACCCAGTCGCAGCCACCGCCGGGTTTGTCCCATTTGATGCGCATGTTGTTGGAGCCATTGGATGCGCTTCCGGTTTCACCGGTAACGACAATGCACGACGCATTTTGGGTGTACCACACTTCGGTGCTAATGACTTCATTGTAAATGGAAGGTGCACCCAGTCCTTTCAACTGACCATCTGCCGGCCAGTTTTCTTGATCGTACAACGCAAGGGGTTTCACATGCGAGCACGCTTGCAAAAGGATTAGCGACAGGGTAGCTAGTGTTACGCGCTTCATCATGGTTGCAGAGGTCCTCCTTCGGTGAAGGTTATGTAGTCGAGATACGCTTTTGAATATCCCGATGCCGGATTGGCCAGGAACAGAATAGACACTTGAAGCAGTTTATCAGGTTCGTGGAGACCGTTGCCTATTGGCGCACTTTCAGCTCCATTAACCAATGTTACGATGTCTTCGTATTTACGGCTAATCGTAGACCAACCTTCGGGGCCGCCAGAAATCTCAAACGCCCACAAATCCTCAACGCCGTTGGAATAGCTTCCGTCGCCATTGTCGTCTTCGCGGAATTGAATCAAGGTCAAGCCGTTGTCGAATTCCTCAGGTTTGTAAATCATGGTGTTGAAGAACACGTTGTTGGCATTGTTGCTAAGTGGGAAATGCTCAACGTCATATGCGCTGGCGGGCATGTCTATCAAACCGATGAGCCAGTCCCAGGTTACTGCACCACCCATGTCGTAATAGTTGTTGCCTTGAGCCGCCATTCCGTCGCTGCGCACATTGAAGCTCATGTTCGATCCCGACTGTATGAAGGTTGTCCAACCGGGGTTGAGTCCGCCTTCAAAATCGCTGAGCACAAAGCCTTGCAACGGACGAATGGAAAGAACTTCCATGGTATCGCGCAGGGTGTCGAGTTGATTTTCGAAGGTGAGCATCACTTCGCATGTTTCCTGGCGGAACATGGGGAGTATGGTGGTCGAGCCATTCCAGTTGAAATCTACCTTTGAGGAGAATTCTTCGTGGACTTGGCGTGCGCCCGATTCCATGCCGTGCACTTCGAGTTTCCAATTTAGATTTTTGGAGAAGGATGCTTGAAAGAGCGCTGTTTCTCCAATGGCCAGATCCAACGAATCGTCGCTGATGGTGAGTGTTTCTTCAATGAAGAACGGTCCGTAAATATCCTCGAGGTTTGGACCATCGAAGGTTTCTTCCGGTTTGCAGGCTTGCAACAGGAATAAAAGAGCAAGCACTGAATAGTATTTTGTATGTTTCATGTTCAGAAATTGATTTGGTATAACAACATCCATTGTTTGTTGGTGTACAACGCTTCTTCGAGTTGATTCGTATTGTTCAGGAATTGATAGTACTGAACACTCAAAAACGATTTGTCGCTGAACGAATACTTAGCACCAATCGATGCAAGTTGTTCGCTTCCTTTCAAATTTAGTTCAGTAAAGTTGAAGATCTCCTGGTTTTCGTCGCGCACGCTTTTCATTTCAAATCCGTCATACGTGAGCATCTGGAAGGCTGCAAGCAAGTGCCATTGTTTTTTCCATTCGTAGTCGATGCCGGCTGTCATGGTTTGAGAGGAAAGGTCGATGGCGGGCACCGATTCGCTTCCGAGGCGTGTGGTGCGGTCGTTGCGCAAACGGACTTGCACACTGGCTTCGCGGTCTTTCTCGCCCAGGTATTGCTTCGCGTTGAAGGAAGCGCTGACTTCGTAGCGCTCAAAATTGCGCAAGGTGGTAGTTCCTTCTCCACGCACTTCTTGTCCGCGGTAGAAGAGTCCTTTTGCTGCAACCGGGCTGTTTTTCTTTTCGTATCCGGCGCTGAGAATCATGGCCTGTCGGTTGGGTGTAGCATCGCCGTAAGGTGTTATGTTGTCGTACTGAGGAGAGTAGGCCATCAGGTTGGTCTGAAGCTGCATGGTATACAACCCCGACTCGCGCATGAGGTCGATCATGCTCACCGGACGCAAAGCCTGTTCGTTGCCCACACGCTGGAAGGCATTGAGTTGTCCGTTGAAGTTCACACGCTTGGTTTGAGCACCCATGCTGCGAAAGTCAGACGAAACATACTTCAACTGTACACCTCCGAAAAAGCCCCAATCGCTGTTGTGAACTTTGTATTTCGCGTCAGCAAATTTTCCCTGCCAATCTGGAACACTGTCTTGGCTTTCTTCGGCATAATACCATTTCGATCTTCCTGCTTCAGCCTCGATGGTGTGAAGGAAGCCTGCCATTTTACGGTTGTACCCGAAAGTGGCCGTCATCACAGGTTGGTGAAACTGAGTGGTGCTGCGTGAAGTTCCTGCAATATCAAAAACGTTCACGTAGTTGAAGCCAAAACGCATGTGAGCGCTCTGAATAAGGCTGAGGCTCACGCCGCTGAATATACGGTCGTTGGTTTGGCTGAAATCCGAAGTTTTCACGCGCGTTGCAACCGTTTTAATGCCGATCTCTTTGATCCATTTTCCAAACTCGAAAGCCACTTCTGCCGAAGCACCTTGCTGACGCCAGCTGTTGTCGTTGTTGTAGAAATGGTCGTAGTTAACGGCATCTGTTTGCTGTTGCAGAAGGAATGGAACTCCTGTAATCATTTCCTGATTGCTGTTCCAAAGCGTATAGGGGGTAAGCTTGTAGTTGATGTCGCCGAGTTGGTAGCGAACGATGCCACCTGCCACACCCTTCACATAGAGTTGTCGCACATCGAAGCTAACACCTGCTCCCCAGAAACCACCGTAATCGTTGCGCACACGCACCATACCCTGGATTTCCATTTGCTGGTTGGGGCGTATGTTGATGCCGAGGTCAACCAGTGTATTGCCGCTGTTCAGCTTGGCGGTAGTAACGGTGTCTTCTTCGTAATACGATTGATAGTGGTCTCCGTAAAACTGTGCACGAGCAGCACCTACAAACGTGATTTTGCGGGTCTCTTGCTGAGCGAGTGCCGTTGCGCCATACAACAGGCCGGAAGCAACGATGGCTATATGTCTGAATTTCATCTTCATCTAAAAGAATGCTTTGAGTTCTACAATAAGTTCTCTTCCATGGAATGCATCGAGCGGATAGCTTGTATCCTCAAAGGCATACCAGCGATGACGCAGGTAGAGTCGGGTGTTTTTTCCTAAGTCAATATCGCCACCCACACCGAATCCTTTGCCGTAT
>CALQJP020000176.1 GCA_943330925.2 Chryseobacterium gleum | reverse complement strand
ATTGTTCTGACTCCGTGGAAGATTTGGCAGTTCTTTATGACTTCTTCAAAGAGCAAGCAGCCACTGAAGAAGAACTGGAAGCGCAATTCAAACTCGCTTCTACCCGCGTAGAAGACCTCGAATTCAAAAACATGTTGAGCTCTGAAGAAGACAGTTTGAACGCTGTTCTTCAGATAACCGCAGGTGCAGGCGGAACGGAAAGCTGCGACTGGGCAGGCATTCTCATGCGTATGTATGTGATGTGGGCGCAAAAAAACGGACACACCGTTAAAGAACTTGACATGCAGGAAGGCGATGTAGCAGGTGTAAAACAATGCACATTGGAAATCGACGGAGAGTTTGCATTCGGTATGCTCAAAGGCGAAAACGGAGTACATCGACTCGTGCGCATATCGCCATTCGACTCCAACGCTCGCAGACACACTTCGTTCGTGAGTGTGTATGTGTACCCGCTTGTCGACGACTCCATCGAAATCGCCATCAACCCTTCAGACATCAACTGGGACACCTTCCGAAGCGGAGGTGCAGGCGGACAAAACGTAAACAAGGTGGAAACCGGTGTGCGCCTGCGTCACGCGCCAACGGGCATTATCATCGACAACACGGAAACACGCTCGCAGCTTCAAAACAAGGAGAAAGCAATGCAGTTGTTAAAATCGCAGCTCTATGAAATGGAGCTCGAAAAACGCAACGCAGCACGAAGCGAAATTGAAGCAACCAAGAAAAAGATTGAGTGGGGATCACAGATTCGCAACTATGTAATGCAACCCTACAAATTGGTGAAAGACGTTCGAACAGGTGTTGAAACCTCGGATGTAGATGCCGTAATGGATGGCTACATAGATGAGTTCCTCAAGGGCTACCTCATGCAACAAGGCAAGGCTGCCGAAACATTTTAATACAAGAAGAATTACGCAACATATGGAATACAGAATTGAAAAAGACACCATGGGCGAGGTTAAAGTTCCCGCCCATGTATACTGGGGTGCACAAACAGAGCGCTCTCGCAACAACTTCAAAATTGGTCCGGAAGCATCGATGCCGAAAGAGATTATTCGTGCATTCGCCATTTTGAAAAAAGCAGCCGCTCATGCCAACTGTGAACTGGGCGTATTGCCTGCAGAAAAGCGCGATGCAATTGGAGCAGTTTGCGATGAAATCCTTGCCGAAAAACTCGACGATCAATTCCCGCTCGTCATTTGGCAAACCGGAAGCGGCACGCAAAGCAATATGAACGTGAACGAAGTAGTTGCCAATCGTTCACACGTTCTGCTGGGCGGTAAACTAGGCGAAAGCGAAATGTTGCTCGGTGCAAACGACGATGTAAACAAATCGCAATCTTCCAACGACACCTACCCTACCGCAATGCACATTGCAGCCTACGATGCGGTTTTGAAAAAGACCATTCCCGGTGTCACTTTACTACGCAATACTCTTCACGCCAAGAGCAAAGAGTTCATGCAGGTAGTAAAGATTGGCCGCACACACTTGATGGATGCAACCCCTGTTACCCTTGGACAAGAATTAAGCGGGTATGTAGCTCAACTCGATCATGGCTTACGTGCACTCAACAACACGCTATCTCATTTGGGTGAGCTCGCTCTTGGCGGAACAGCTGTAGGCACAGGATTGAATGCACCAAAAGGATATTCTGAATTGGTCGCTAAAAAAATCGCTGAATTCAGCGGGCTTCCTTTCACCAGTGCTCCCAATAAATTTGAAGCACTGGCAGCACACGACGGCATCGTTGAAAGCCATGGTGCACTAAAGCAATTAGCAGTTTCGCTCAACAAAATCGCCAACGACATTCGCATGATGGCCAGCGGACCGCGCAGTGGCATCGGAGAAATTTTCATTCCTGAAAACGAACCAGGGAGCAGCATCATGCCCGGTAAGGTAAACCCAACTCAATGCGAAGCGCTTACCATGGTTTGCGCGCAAGTAATGGGCAACGATGTAGCCATTACGGTAGGCGGCACACAGGGACATTACGAGTTGAATGTATTCAAGCCAATGATGGCCTATAACTTCTTGCAAAGTGCAGAATTACTCGGCGATGCTTGTGTGTCGTTCAACGACCATTGCGCGGCAGGTATTGAACCAAACCATGAGCGCATTCAGCAACTCGTTGATCAATCGCTTATGCTGGTTACCGCGCTCAATACAAAAATCGGTTACTACAAAGCAGCTGAAATCGCGAAGGCAGCGCATAAGAATGGAACAACATTGAAAGAAGAAGCTGTTCGTCTTGGACATGTTACCGCTGAAGACTATGACCAGTGGGTAATTCCCGCCAATATGGTAGGTGAGCTTTCTTAACCTCAATCAACCTATGAAAACGCAGAGAGGAATTCCTTCTCTGCGTTTTTTATTTTATGTCATCTTGAGAAAAGACTCTTCGACTTACAAAGGATCAACGTCCACACTCAGTCTTACCTGCTTAAATTCTGCTTCCGCCAATCGCATGCGCATCATTTGAATAACGGTTGCCTTGATGGCCTCACTCTCCTTTTTCTTGTCGAATCGCACCAAAAATTGTTGCAGAAAATAGTTATTGATGCGGGGGATATATGGGCGTTCAGGACCCAGAATTCTATCCTTAAGCACCGGGGCGAGCAAGCGCTGTATTTCCTGCGCTGCACGCTGCACAACAGCGTCATCTTTGTGCTTAAGCGTTATGCGCATAAGGCGCACAAAAGGTGGATACACGAATTGGTAACGCTCCTTTACTTCACGGTCATAAAAAGACCGATAATCGCCCTTGGTTATCAAATCCAAAAGCCAATGATCGGGGTTGTACGTTTGGATCAGCACTTTTCCGCGCTTGTTCTTCCGACCGGCTCTTCCCGCCACCTGCATCATAATCTGAAAGCTACGCTCCATGGCCCGGAAGTCGGGATAGTTCATCATCTTATCGGCACTCAGTATTCCAACCAATGAAACGTTGTCGAAATCGAGCCCTTTCGTCACCATTTGCGTCCCAACGAGTATGCGCGTGTGCCCTGATTCAAAATCACTGATGATTTTTTGATAGCTCGACTTGCTGCGTGTCGTATCCAAATCCATTCGCTGCACACGCACATCGGGAAAATGCACTTGCAGATCTTCTTCGATTTTCTCAGTTCCGAAACCGAGCATTTTCATATCTACCGAACCACATGCATGACACGCCGGCACTGGCGACGTAGAATAACCGCAATAGTGACATCGCAATTGATGGGAAAACTTGTGATAGGTAAGGCTCACATCGCAGCGTGTGCACATAGGCACCCAACCACAACTTTCACATTCCCACAATGGCGAATACCCTCTGCGATTCTGAAAGAGAATAATTTGTTCGCCCGCCTCCAAAACACGCTGCATTTCACTCAACAACTGTTCAGTAAAATGACTGTGCATAGTCTTGGCTTTTATTTCTTTCCGCACATCGCAGAGCACCACCTCCGGTAGTTGCATGCCCCCAAATCGCTCACTCAACTCCACAAAACCATAGCGACCATTGACCGCATTCCAATACGTTTCAATGGAAGGCGTAGCAGATCCCAACAAAACCTTAGCGCCAAATCGGGAAGCCAACCAGAGTGCTGTATCGCGCCCCTGATAGCGCGGTGAAGGATCATGCTGCTTAAAGCTTTGCTCATGTTCCTCATCAACTATCACCAATCCCAGGCGCTTGAAGGGTAAACACATGGCACTTCTGGCACCCAACACAACATCACATTCTCCGGGTGTATCGCTCAGCACCTTGTTCCAAACTTCGGTGCGCTCGTTGTCGCTGTAACCGCTGTGATAGACGCCCACGCGTTTTCCGAAGAACTTACGCAGTCTATGTATAATCTGAGTAGTAAGTGCGATCTCGGGCAATAGGAATAACACCTGCTTTCCGTTGGCCAACGCCTCTTCAATGAGCGCTGCATATACCTCAGTCTTTCCACTGGAGGTAACACCGTGTAACAGGCAGACATCCTTCTCCTGCCAATTCAACAGAATAGCATCCTTTGCTTCCGACTGAGCAGGCGACAACTCGCGTGTGGGCGATGTGTGCAACAAACCTGCATTCAATCGGCCTACCTCTCGTGTCACAGATGTAAAAACACCCTTCTCAATCATGGCCGAAACCACAGCAGAAGCGACACCCTGCTTCTGCAATTTGGAGCGTTCCAATTCGGGTAGTCGCTTACCATCCCATTGCACCAGTTGTAAAAAAAGCAGAAGTGCTTCCGTTTGCTTCTGCGCTCTTCTCGTTTCGAGTTCAGTAAACAATTGTTGAAGCCGTGCCTCCGATTCATACTGCCTATCGAGCGAAATAAATTCTGCCGTCTTCGGTTTGAATTTTTCCTTTATCTCTTCTTCACTTCGCAGCCACCCGGTTTCCACCAAGCGCTTTGCAATAGACTGTACCTGCTTAATACCAAGTAACTCCGCAATATCATCGAGTGACATGCTTCCACGCACCCGCAGCGCCCTTACAACCGTTTGCTCCTTTTCACTGAGTTCACTTTCATCATCATCGTTCACAGGAACAAAACGGGTTTCACTCGACAATTTCAAAGCGGCAGGCAAAGCAGCGCTCATCACATCACCCAATGTGCAGCAGTAATAATTCGCCATCCATTCCCACAGCGCGAGTTGCTGTGGCATTACCAGCGGCTGCGCATCAAGCAATGCGTCAATGTATTTCGCCTGATAGTTTGTAGGTCCTTGCCGATGAATAGCGCGAATAATTCCGGTAACGAGTTTAGATTTTCCAAGAGGAACCACAACACGCTGGCCAACTACTACATCGTCATTCCAATCAAAGGGAATCCGATAGGTAAGCGGAACGGGCAATGCCTGCGGCACAATCACATCAGCAAACAGCGTAATCCGTTCCATTGCTGCGAAGATAAGGAGCGTGCGAGCAAGCCCCTCCATCAACAAAAAGCCCGCTTTAAAAGCGGGCCAATTGTTTATCAAATGAACAAAACGATTTTATCGTACGATAGGCAGACGTCGCGTTACAACGCCTTCACCATTCGAGAACTGGATGATGTATATGCCGCTTACGAATTGGTTAAGATCTGCGTCAATAGTCCGCGATTCACCTGCATTCAACTCACCAACAAAAAGGTTGCCCACACGACGACCATTCATGTCGAAAGCGTCAACACCCCAACGGCCGGTTTCATGAGCAGTAACCTGCACATTCAAACGGTCGGGTGAAGACTGCCATGTGTTCATTTCCGGCTGATTCAACATTGGTGTAGCCGCTGGTTGTTCGAAGAAAACAAGCTGCGTGTGGCAGGTTTCATTTCCGCTGCAGTCGATTGCGCACCAGTTGCGTTCAAAAAGCAAACAAGGTTCACCAGCCTCACCAAGTTCCGTAAATACAACTTCAACAATTCCTGAGCAGTTATCCTCTGCAGTAATTGCCGGTGGCTCAGGAAGTGGTTGACCGCATATCAAGAAGATTGCCTCAGGATACTCGCTCAGTACAGGTGGAGTTTGATCGATATAGGTTATGAT
>CALQJP020000175.1 GCA_943330925.2 Chryseobacterium gleum | reverse complement strand
CGACGGTACGGAGCGCGTGCTCGAGCATGTATCTGAAGGGTATTACAAAGCGATGGGCATCGATGCACAGCCCAATGCCACTTATAGGCTAAAGGTTAGCGCTGGCGGCGAAACGTTCACAGCCTCGTCGTATATGCCCGAGGCCGTTTCTATGGACTCCCTCACCTACCAACCCGTTCAGAACTTCTTTGGTCCACCACCCGAAGGACCGCCCAAGTTCAATGTGTTTTTGAACTTCCAGGACCCCCAATCGCGCAATTATTATAGAGCGGTCTATGCCCGTAATGGCAACTTTCAGGACAACCTTGGCGACATACAGCTCTTCGACGACGAGCTCACGAACGGCAACTACATCGAGATTCCCATATTCAATCAGGAGTACAAGCTCGGCGACACCGCCTACGTTGCCCTGCACACCATGGATGCCGACGCCTACACCTTTTTGGAAACGTTTATATCAGCCGCATCGTCCGACGCCGGCAGTCCGTTTTCTGCCGCCCCCGACAACCCCATCACCAACATCCAAGGCGGTGCGGTAGGTGTTTTTGTCGCGTATGCGCGCACGGAGGCGGAGGTGATCGTCGAGTAAGGTGCGAGGGTAAAATGAGGCCATCCATAAAAGTGACGGTAAGGACGCGAGGCATCGCGTCCACCAAGGAGAATGGAGAATGGAGAATGGAGAATAAGGGATGCGGTAAGGACGCGATGCATCGCGTCCACTAAAAAAAGCATGTCACAGATACATCTTCAGGGGATTAACTCCACCCCATAGCCCCGTTGACTTATAGGGTTGAAACCGGGCAAACATCTCTTCTTTATACCAATCAATCTGGTGGGTTCTCTTGATAGCCTCTTTGTGTTCGGGACTATTATAGGCGAAATTCTTGAGGGCGTCCAGGTTCTCCCAAATACTAAAGGTGGCCATCTGAACCAAAGGGGCCTCTCCTATTCCTTTGGTGTAAATCAATCCGGGGCAACCCTTTTGAATGGGTCTTTGCGACGTGGGCACATATCTCCAAAACTTGAGCAATTTGGCGGGCTTAATTGTGGCGCGGGTTATCACTGCAATGAGTGCGTTGTTTTGATCCGATTCCGGGGACTTCACAAACGGGTTCTTACCGGACCAAAGACCTTTGGTGCTGAGCGGTTTCATAAAAACGGTCCACTGCTCAGCTGAATTGGCCTTGTATTGCTGAAAAATAGTTGACCTTTCAAAAAAGTCTTCTGCCGATTTTTCATCGTCCCACACTCCCAACAGGGCATAAACGCCCCAATCCGGGAATGGGCTAAAGCCCAGATCTCTGCCGCTGCCCAACAGTTTATAAAACTGCAGACCTTGGATTGAACCCATTGCGGCGTGGGCAAATTGCATTTGACCGAAGGCCCAAACCCTTGCGCGAAAGTTTGTGAATCGAAACAGTGTGAGGGTTGTAATAGAATTCATTGGATTTGTTTGCTGCCAAGGCCATACAAACTTAGCCTTGTTTTCCAACGCTTTCGAGATTATTAATCATGGATCACGAGTTACAGATATCCACGGTAGAGAATCCAATCTAAGTTTTGAAATCTGAAAGAGCAGCCTTTCAGGAAAGTCATATGCATAGCTGCTGCAAGTCGTTCTCCAAGGCATTGTGAGCAAGGTAGATTGCGCTAACATTTAAAAACAATACAATGGAAACGAAACTAAAAATCAAAGAAGACTGGAGTGGGTTGAAAAAAGAACTCAAGCAGAAGTATGTCGCACTTACCGATTCAGACCTGACTTATTCAGAAGGTCGGGAAGATGAGTTGGTGGCAACAATCTCAAAAAAGATTGGAAAAACAAAAGACGAAGTAAGCAAGGCAATCACGGAGTTACAAGCCAAAATTGCAGTTAAATCTGTTGGTGAAAGAGAGCGTGTTGATGCTGAAAAATCGAATGTGGCAAGCAAGCCTTATGGCGAAAGAGAAGGCGTTCGTTCTGAAAAATCCAAATATGCAAGTAATCTTGCCGGTGAAGGAGAAGGAATTGACGCTGATCCCCGCCATATCGTAGCTTCCAAAAAGCATTAGAATTCGGGAATAACAGATTGTTATTTGCCCAATTTGAATTCAGAAGGGAGGTATTGCTTTCGAGTAATACCTCCTTTTTTTTATATATTATTTCGTATCAAGACTGAACTAAAATAACTTCCAACGCAACTCGCATGTTACTGAATATACTACTGAGCGCGCCAACCTTCAACCTTCAACTTTCAACCTTCAACTTTCAACCTTCAACTTTCAACTTTCAACTTTCAACTTTCAACTTTTCAACCACAGAATAATACAGAACGCGGAGAGTCAGGATTGTGAACATCTAACTACAACGTATTTATAATCTATCGCTTAGAACTTTTCACTTACCCTGGAAGCCCCGGTAGAAACCAAGTAACCCAATTGGAGGGCTTGACTGAACTCCTTGTGTTTCATTCAGGTTTCACAAAGAGAATGAACCTATTCATAAATACAATTCAACTCAACAAATCGAACCCAGCCTTTTTCTATAAAAGCAATAAGGTTTTTGAAATCGCATCTTTCAAGTCCTTTTTTACTTTTGTTTGTTCTGCAAATTCATTCCATTTGCCAACAGCAGCATTCACCTGATCAATAATTACATCTGCTTTTTTGATGTTCATTTTTTTTGCTACTTGCAGTAAATCATTTCGGGTGATATTGATCCGTTTACCGTTAATGCTCAATGAATGCTGACTTACCCATGTGCTACCTGGGCGGTATGAATGGCAGACATCAAAAGCCGGTGACAATTTCCATTGACCTGTTTTATCCATGATAAATGAAAAATTCTTGGTGTGGTCATCACAATTTCTGGCCATTACATTGAACACCATTCTGCGGTACAATTGCTCTGCATCTGCGTACGGCAACAGCAGGCTCCGCATGGTCTCAAATAGTTGTTCGTAGCTGAACGAAGTAATCTCATTAAAATCATAATGAGCAATTGCACAAAAGCTTTGAACATGAAGTTTTCCTTTTCCAGGCTCTCTATCAAAACGCTTTGTCATAAAATGTGCTCTGTCATTTTCTTCAAGCAATCTACACTCCGTCATTTCAATTGCTGCTTCCTTAGCCATAAGATAATAGGCCATTTCAACCCTTCCATAACCCGATGAAGTACCCAACTGTTGATCGGTAACTCCGTCAAATTTCAATAGCCAATGCGAAAAACCTTTGGGTACATCTGCTTGGCCTGAACGGATTTCTTTTGTTTCAGGATTAAACGCAATAATCGCCTTTGCTCTCGCGCCACCAGCTGAAGTACCGATTTTTAAAATATCACTGAGCGCTTTCGCTTCATCACCCAATAGATTTGTATTAAAGTCTTGCTTCCCGGTAAGTATTTCCTGAGCTATATGAATCAAACTGTTTAATTCAATTTTAGTTGCTCCATTATTTGTTTTTGGTAACACCGGTTCAAATTCCAACGCTCCCATACCTCTTTTTCCAATAAAGCAAAGCAACTCCACAGGATTCATGCTATTAGAAGGTCGGCCATTAATGGTCAACCATGCATTGATTAAGCTATTACCGTATTTATCCGGCAATACATCGGCTAATAAGCCAGGCAAGCCTCTGTATGTTGTTGTACCTCTTAATTCCGGAAAGGAAAATATCTGTTTTTCTGATCCTACAATCGGCATTTTCAATGGAGATAAATCCCATTGGTTTGCTAAAAAGGATGGCTCATATTCGAACGTAGCCAATCCGTTATTATCATCCCATGCAATTGCCCCAACTCGCCTATTCCAGATATTGATGAATGCTGTTGTAATCATTACCAATCACTTCTAGTTTTTTTAGATGTCGTGTCTTTTTTAGCACTCGCTCTCTGGCGTTTCTTTTGCTCCATCTTGGCGAGTTGTAAGGGACTAAATTGTTGCTTTATCTCAAAATGCTCAAGGAGTTGAAGTTGCTCTATGGCTCTCAAAATCTGTATAAAAGAAAGCAAGGTTCCTCCGCCACCCTTTTCGATTTGTACTATGGTAGAACGGTTGATCCCAGCCGCAGTGGCCACTTGCTGTTGTGTTTTATTTTGCTGTAGCCTAGTTTGTTGAATGAACTTACCCAACAACTCTAATAAAGCTGGATCACTCATTGCGTGCCAATATTTGATACCTTTTTCCATCGTTCAGTTCGTTATTTATGAATAATGTTGGCTTTTGACAACAAATGCATTCAGTATTAATGATTGTATTTTCCACCACAAATATACATAATCATGCTTAATGTTGCAATATGCCAACATTTTTACAAAAAATGGATTTTCAAATCAATAAAAGCTCGGATTCATTCTTCCATTGCAATGAATATTCAAAATGCACCTAGTGAACAGATGAACATTCGTATTAAAAACCTAACTCACCTCTTCAAAAATTGATTTAGCATCACATCTGTACAAAAGCGTTTTGAATTGAGATAATAAGCCTGGATTGGCGCTTTGCTGAGAAGTTAATTTAGCCATTTTCCATTTCTAACCCCCTCGCTCTAAAATAATTTCATTTGGAGTTCATATTCCGGAGGGGACAAATCGTCCAAAAGGGTGTATCGAGCCAAAGTTGCAGATCGATTTTGACGTAGAGATTGATTCGAAAGAACGCCACCAATTCGGAGAGGGCGGGTCGCCAAATATCTCCTGTATCGCTTGCTGGACGTGCTTTTCCGAAGACCCGCTACTGACGCGTTTATTATACGTAAATGCGGTGTTTTTCTTTAGAACAAAGGTAATATAATTCGGTAATTCGAGACTATTTTTTTTGAGTTTTTTTTTTTTTACCGCGGAGACGCAGAGCGTAAAATGAAAAGTAGCGTGAACGTGTAGAAGGTACTTTTCAAATTCATAGGAACTCTCCCCTACCGTTTCCTCCTATCGATTTTGATTTTACGCCGTGGGCCTGAAATAATCATCGGCCAGCTTCCATGCCAACCTTACCGAATAACGACAAACCAAAAACCACTTAACTCCTGAAAAGTGTGCTCGAACACACAAATAACCCCTTAAAAGTGTGTTTGGATACATTTTTCAGGAGTTAAGTTGAGTTTAGGGATTGGATTTTGGCGGATTGTGGTGGACTCATTCTAACTCACGAAGAAGCTCCCCTTATATTTGTTCATTACCGGTGGAAACCCATCCTATCGGCCATTTTGAGCATCTATGACAACTCCTACTTTACACGAAAAGGCTGCAGCATATAGTCTGTCCGATGAAATTGTTGTATCGCGCGATAACGACAGGGAACGATTTCTAGAGCGCTTTCCATTGGAAAAGCTCTCATCCTTGACAATCGACGAGTATGTTGCCGGAAATGGACAAGACACCTTCTGCTACTGGCTAGAATTCAAAAAAATCGGTGCAGGAATAGGAGGCGGTAATGCAACCAAGTTTGGAATCTATCGACCAAGTAATACCAAAGATGACACATTTGCTGTCGGGTATGGAACAAAAAAGGAGATTCTAACTCGAAGAGAAGCAACGTCGTACTTCCAAGATTTACAATCGAAACTATTACAAGCGCTAGATTACGCGAAAAACGACCAAATTGAACTCATCAAAGACCTCGAGCTTCCAATTTGGAATATGGTTCTTTTGAAAATTCTCACTCTTTATTTTCCGGATAAGTTTCT
>CALQJP020000174.1 GCA_943330925.2 Chryseobacterium gleum | reverse complement strand
GTCGACATCAGTGCCGGTATGATAGAGGTTGGAAAGAAGAAGGTTGCCAAGAAGAAATTGGAGCACGCCATCACATTACAAATTGCAGATTCAGAAAACCTGCCTTTCGATACAGGGCATTTTGATGCTTTTACAGTGGCTTTCGGTGTCCGCAATTTTCAGAATTTGCGCAAGGGCATGTCCGAAATGCTTCGTGTACTCAAGCCCGGCGGCATGGGAGTCATTATTGAGTTTTCGCGCCCCAGCCGTTTTCCGATTAAGCAGTTGTTCACCTTCTATTTCAAATACGTCATGCCGACAATCGGCAAATTGGTTTCTAAAGATGCGAGGGCATACACATACCTCCCTGAGTCGGTCGATGCATTTCCTTCCGGAAAGGATTTCTTGAAAGTCATGACAGAGCTAGGTTATCAGGAAGTAAAGTGCATTCCGCTAAGCGGCGGAATAGCCAGCATTTACATTGGTAAGAAATGAAGGTTGAAGTATGGCCATCGCTCTTGGCCGGACGCGTTGCAGCGCCGGGAAGCAAAAGTGAGGCGCAGCGCATGGTAGCTTGCGCGTTGCTGGCGAAGGGCACTTCCATTATTCATGCTTTTCCTCCCGGCGACGATTGTGAAGCTGCTTTACAGGTGGCGCAAGACCTCGGGGCAATCGTTACACGTAAGGGTTCGACGGTAGAGATAAAGGGTGGATTTCCGCAGGCGTTTATCGCGGGTATTCGAAATGCCAAGCAAGAAGTTGATTGCGGTGAATCGGGGCTATCTTCTCGAATGTATGCGTCGATTGCCGCGTTGAGCGACCAACCCATAACCATCACAGGAAAAAATGCGTTGCTTAAGCGTCCTTTCGACGATCTGGTTGATGCCTTGAAACAATGCGGGGTTGCTGTCGATTCGAACAGTGGATGTTTGCCCATGAAGGTGCAAGGTCCGCTGACAGGCGGCACTATTCAACTCGATGCATCGCTTTCCTCGCAATTCTTGACAGGTCTTCTCATTGCTCTTTCGAGGGCTTCTGAGCCGTCAACGGTAGAGGTACTTAATCTGAATAGTCGACCTTACATCGATCTCACCCTGCAGGTATTGGCGCAATTTGGTGTCGATGTTCTGAACGAGGGTTACAAGCGATTTCAGATTTCACCCAAGGCTTTCAAAAGTGCCGAGGTTACGGTTTCCGGCGATTGGAGCGGTGCAGCCTTCATTTTGGTAGCGGCTGCCATTGCCGCTGAAGACGCAATCATGGTCGATAACCTGAATAGCGATTCAGCACAAGCGGATGTGGCAATTCTGGAGGTGTTGAAACAGGCCGGTGTTCGATACGAGACCACGCCAAATTCAGTGCAGGTTTGGCAATCAGAAATTCGAGCGTTCGAGTTCGATGCCACGCATTGTCCGGATTTATTCCCGCCCGTCGCTGCGCTTGCTGCTTTTGCTGATGGCGTCTCTGTAATTAGAGGAGTTTCGCGCCTAAAACACAAGGAGAGTAATCGCGCAAAGGCGTTGCAACAAGAGTTCGCGAAGGCCGGTGTTCGCATCGTGCTGCGCGACGATGAAATGAAGATTTATCCTGCCGCAATTCGTTCGGCTCAACTCAATTCGCACAACGACCATCGCATGGCCATGGCTGCTGTATTGCTGGGGTTAGCCGGCGACAGAGTGTCCATTCAACAGGGCGAGTCTATTTCAAAATCATTTCCTGAATTTTACTCGGTAATGCAGTCGCTGGGCGGTCGCATTAAGCTACTGTGACGGGCTATTTTGCCAATCGAAAAATCCACGCGGTTCGTTCATCGCGTGTGTCACCGTTTGCGCTTCCATACACCAACTCTCTTCTTTCTGGTTCGGGTAATTATGTGTTAGAAGGTATATTCGCAAAGGTTTATCTTAAATTTCAAACACAGCGATTATGCAATTTTCAGCCGAGCAAATAGCCGCGATGCTTCAAGGCACACTAGAAGGTGATGCCGGAGTAACTGTGGGTGGCCTTTCTAAAATTGAGGAAGGGCAAGCAGGCACGCTCACCTTTCTGGCCAACCCAAAGTATACCGAGCACATCTATAGCACCGGCGCCAGCATTGCCATTGTGTCAAACGACTTTATAGCGGAGAAGCCTTTGCCATCAACGCTTACACTTATTCGTGTGGCCGAGCCTTATGCGTGCTTTGCAAAATTGTTGGAGGCCTATCATCAAATGCGCCAGCCTCAGGCTACCATCAGCGAAAAGGCGCACATCGAGAAAACAGCGCAGGTAGGCGAAAACGTGTACATCGGTGAATTTGCATACATCGGAGAGGGTGCTCGTATTGCAAAGGGGGCACGTATTTATCCCGGTAGTTACGTTGGACCTTACGCAGCCATTGGCGAAAACACGGTGTTGTTTGCCGGCGTTCGCATATACAATGATTGTGTAATCGGCGCCAATTGCACGCTGCACAGCGGTGTGATTATCGGTGGTGACGGTTTTGGTTTCGCTCCCAATTCTGAAAACAACTATCAGAAGGTTCCTCAGATTGGCAATGTCATTCTGGAAGATCATGTAGAGGTTGGTTCAAACACCGCCATCGACCGAGCAACATTGGGCTCTACCATCATTCGCCGTGGGGTTAAGTTGGATAACCTTATTCAGATTGCACACAATGTTGAAATCGGGGAGAATACGGTAATTGCCGCACAGACGGGAATAGCAGGTTCTACGCACATTGGCCGCAATTGCATGATTGGCGGTCAAGTTGGAATTGTGGGCCATATAACAATTGCCGACGGAACAAAGGTTGCGGCACAGAGCGGTATCGGAAAATCAATTACTGAACCCAATACAATTGTTCAAGGATCACCTGCATTCGGTATCATGGATTACAAGAAGTCGTATCTGGGCTTTATGAAACTGCCGGAACTCATGCGAGAAGTCGCGCAGTTGCAGAAAAAATCGGAAAGCTAGTTTCTTCATGTGGAGCAATCGATGGCATGAAGCCAAATCGTTTTTAAGGCATTGCTGGAGTTCGCGCGGACCGCACGGTGTGCACTCTCCGTTCGTTTATCATCTGATTACGGTTGTGCTCAGAAGGAAGAATCGAAGTCCACATCATGAACTCATAGAAAGTCGGAGGGCATTTCTTCGCAAGTCAAACGAGTCGATAGAGGTTGTTGATTTTGGCGCCGGCAGCAGAACTCAAAATGGCCGCACAAGAACCGTATCCGGAATTGCACGCACAGCGTTGCAGTCATCGGCACATGCGCGCGCGTTGTGTTTACTTGCCGATCATGCGCAGGCAAAAACCATCCTCGAACTGGGTACTTCATTCGGAATTACGACAGCTCACCTTGCTTCTTCAATGCCCGGTGCAAGCATATACACCATTGAGGGGAGCGAAAGTGTAGCTCGAGTGGCATGGGAAACCTGGGATGCTGTTGGCGTAGATTCGATTGAACAAACAGTGGGAAGTTTCTCAGATCAGTTGAAGAATGTTCTTGATAAGATGCCGTCTGTAGATTTTGTAATTCTGGACGGCGACCACAGAGGGGAGGCTTGTCTTGACTACATTGAACGGATCCTTCCCTACACCAGTGAACATTCGGTGCTTGTTCTGGATGATATTTATTGGTCGCCCTCCATGACCGAAGCATGGAATGCGTGCATTGCCGATTCGCGTTTTACCCTGTCGCTCGATTTTTACGATTTTGGTGTTCTTTATCAAACCAAGGGAAGAGTAAAAGAGCATTTTGTACTCCGGCGACCTTGGTTATAGTCGCTTTGGTATTCACAACTCGTTAACGCTATTTATCACCCGTTGGACGTCATTTGATTGTGTCAGTCGAATGCAGGGTTATTTTTGCGCACATTAATTAATGAAACCATGATGAAAAAGTTCGTAATGATTGCTTTAATGGCGATGCCTGTATTGGCGAATGCCCAAGACAAAACAGCTGCTGTTGCTCCGGTAGCAAAAGCACAGGATAACAAATTTGCGATTGCAAATCCTGAAATTATTTTTCTTGAGTTGATTATCTCAACCAATCCGGCAGGAGTTCAAACCATTCGTGCAGACTTTGGTCGCGAAATATTGGCTGGGCTTTCTGATAAGGAGCTCATCAAGCAGTTGTCTGAAATGCGTTCTTTGGTGTTTCCTACTGTACCAGATGCATTGAACTACCTGTCATCTCTCGGTTATAAGCACCAGCAGAATTACGTGACTTATGACAAAGAAAATCGTCCGGAAGCCACGCACATGGTATTCGAGAAGCGCATGCCACGTCGCCAGCCTGAAGCGAAGCCGCGTCCGGAAGGAGCAAAAACGGAGGAAGGAACCAAGCCTGCACCAGCGCCAGGTCCACAGCCGAAGATTGCGCCAAAAGATTCGAAGAAGAAATAATGAAAAGGGCCCCTCGAACGGGGCCCTTTTTTTTGTCCATCTTTGTTGCGTTGAAATCGTATTCTACCTCATTTCATTCAGATGCGAAAGGAGAAAATTGCACTTCGGGTTTTATATGTGTTGGCTGTGTATGTTCTGCTGCAACTGTTGTGGTGGGGATATCAATTGGTGCAGCTCAATGCAAAGCTCATTTTAGAGCAGGAATCTGATTTGCATCGCCAATACCTGCTCCTGCGCGCCAAAGTTTGGATGGTGGCAGGCGAGGGCGTCGTGTTCTTCATTTTATTGGCGTTCGGATTTCGCTACATAAAGCGCACGGTATCGCGCGAGCTTGCCATTGCCAGAAAAGAAAAGAACTTTCTACTTTCGGTAACACATGAATTGAAGACTCCAATAGCGGCGATCAAACTTTTTTTAGAAACGATGCAATCGCGCTCGTTAACAGAAGAGAAACGACAGGAGTTATTGCTGCATTCCGTTCAGGAAACAAAACGGCTGCAGTCGTTAACGGAAAATATACTCATGGCCGCCCAACTCGACAGTGGAAAGGATACAGTGACGGCTGCTGTAGTTGATTTGAGTGAACTCGTTCAGCGAGAGATTAAACGATTTCGACAGATGTATTCCGTTCCAATTGAATCGGAGATAGCAACCGATGTTCGTGTAAATGGTGATGAGCAAATGATATCCGTTGTAATAGTCAACTTGATAGACAATGCTCTGAAATACGGTCAAAGCAAGCCTATTCGCGTTGTTGTAAGTATAGCTTCTGGCTATGCTAATTTGATTGTTTCGGACAGCGGTGCGGGAATACCTTCGGGTGAGGAAAAAAGAATTTTTGACAAGTTCTATCGAATCGGAAACGAAGAGACGCGCACTTCGAAAGGAACAGGCTTGGGTCTTTTCATTGTTGATGCGGTTGCAAAAATGCACGGAGCCGAAGTGATTGCTGCCAACGCGCCCAATGGAGGCGCTGTGTTTACGGTTAGATTTAAAAAACTAGTTTGATATATGAGCAAGAAAGTATGTTTAGTAATCCTAGATGGATGGGGTAACGGCGATTTGAATGCAAGCAATGCAGTGCATATGGCGAAGACGCCTTTTGCCAACTCGTTGACCGAGAAATTTCCATCGTCGACATTGCGCACGGATGGTGAGAATGTAGGATTGCCCGAAGGACAAATGGGCAACAGCGAAGTCGGCCATATGAACATTGGAGCCGGGCGCGTGGTGTATCAAGACTTGGTTAAGATAAACGTGGCCATACGCTCGGGTGAGTTTGCATCCAATGCTGTAATTCTGGATGCATTTCGCCATGCTGCTCAGC
>CALQJP020000173.1 GCA_943330925.2 Chryseobacterium gleum | reverse complement strand
GATATGCGTGAAATTGCCTCAGCCGCTCACGAGGTGGGCGCCATGTGCGGGTTCGACCTTGCGCATGCTGCCGGCAATGTGCCGTTGGAGTTGCATGAATGGAATGTCGATTTTGCTTGCTGGTGCACCAATAAATACCTCAACAGTGGTCCGGGCAGCGTGGGCGGCGTGTATGTGCATGAGCGACACGCAACTAATCGTGACTTGTTTCGCCTCGCAGGATGGTGGGGACACAACAAGGAAACGCGTTTTCAAATGGGCCCCGATTTCGATCCAATACCAACTGCTGAGTCGTGGTCAATGAGCAATGCGCCTGTGTTCAATATGATTGCCCATGAGGTGTCGTTGTCCATTTTCTCGGAAGTGGGCATGCACGCATTGCGCGAAAAGTCGCTTCAATTGACGGCGTATCTCGATTTTGTATTGAACGAAGTAATGCAAGCGACCGGACAAAAATTGACGCGTATAACTCCGGGAGACCCCGCACAGCGTGGATGTCAATTGTCCGTAATTGTGGAGGGCTATGACCGCAAACTGGTGGGAAAACTCTACGAGCAAGGTGTAGTTGTTGACTGGCGAGAGCCCAACGTCATTCGCCTGGCTCCTGTGCCGCTCTACAATTCGTTTGAAGACGTGTATCGACTCGGCAAGGTGCTCGAGCAGATTTTCACGCGCTGATTACAACCCAAGCAATACTTCTTCGGCACTCTTACCGCCGAATAGCATGCGCTCCGGATTTTCCAGCATGTCTTTCACTTTCACCAGGAAGCTAACGCTCTCACGTCCGTCGATAATGCGGTGGTCGTAGGACAGGGCAACATACATGATTGGACGAATTACAACCTGACCATTTTCTGCTATCGGACGCTCCACGATGTTGTGCATACCCAAGATGGCGCTTTGCGGAGGATTGATGATAGGTGTTGAAAGCATGGATCCGAAAACACCACCGTTGGTAATGGTGAATGTGCCGCCCTGCATTTCGTCGACAGTGATTTTTCCGTCGCGTACTTTCTTGGCGAGTTCGCCAATGCTGCGTTCAATATCGGCCAGCCCCATCATTTCTGTGTTGCGAACAATTGGCACCATCAAGCCTTTCGGCGATGAAACAGCAATGCCGATGTCGGTGTAGTCGTGATAAACGATTTCTCCGTTTTCAATGCGCGCATTTACTGCCGGGAAAGCGAAGAGAGCTTCTGCACATGCTTTGGTAAAGAACGACATGAAGCCGAGGCCCACACCGTGTTTCTCCTTGAATACATCTTTGTATTTGGCGCGCAAGTCCATGATGGGTTTCATGTTCACCTCGTTGAAGGTGGTGAGCATGGCCGTGTTGTTTTTCACGCTTACCAGTCGCTCGGAAATTTTCTTGCGCAGGTTGGTCATTTTCTCGCGGCGCTCGGTGCGTGCTCCGCTATGACGTGCAACACTTGCAGTGTCGAAACCGGCCGCCATGGCTGCGAGCACATCGCCTTTGGTGATGCGTCCGCCTGGGCCGCTGCCTGCTACCTGCGAGGCTGATACGCCTTGCTCGGCCATCAGCTTGGCCGCTGCCGGCGACGGAGTGCCGCTGGCGTATGAAGCAGCCGGAGCTTTCTCAGCCGCTTTGGGCGCAGGCGCTGCCGCCGCTGCTTTAGGTTCTTCTTTTTTCACCGGAGCTGAAGGAGCGCCGGCAGGTTTTGCAGCAGACGTGTCGATGGTGCAGGCTACTCCGCCTACCGCTACCGTGTCGCCCGCTTGTGCTATTATCTTGATGGTTCCACTCGCCTCAGCAGCTAATTCGAGTGTTGCTTTGTCGCTGTCAATTTCAGCCATTACTTGGCCGTTCTCTACATAGTCGCCGTCTTTCACCAACCAGTTGGCAATAATCACTTCGCTGATGCTCTCGCCAGGAGAGGGAACTTTTACTTCAATCATATGAAAATACGAATATTAAAATGCTGTTTCTGCGAATGTAAAATTACTGCCAAATCGAAATACGCACCGCGATTGGATTTCATTTATTTAATCGGGGTTATTTCGCCTCGAAATTCAGCCTTTGCTTTTACCTATCTTTGGCGCTTCACTGCTAAAAAAAATCATCATTAAAAAGATTCGTATGCGTAAGTATATTATCGGTAAACTCAAGCAATATCTGGATAACTATGAAATAATGTATCCGCCTGCAAGAGTTCCGTTTGAGAACGATCTTCCCTATTTGAAAGCTGAATTTCTGCATCTCATGAGCGACCCACAATTGCAGAAAAAACCAATGTATATCTGGGGATGTCTGCAAGGCGCGGCGCTTGCCAAGTCGCTTGGATACAAGCGCATCTCTTTTCTCGAGTTTGGTGTTGCTGCAGGAGGCGGATTGAAGGTAATCGATAAGTTGGCAGCAATTCTTTCAGAGCAGCTGCAAATGGATATTGAGGTATACGGATTCGACACGGGAAAGGGAATGCCCAAACCCGCCGATTACCGCGATTTGCCAAACCTATTCAGCGATGGTGAGTACAACATGAATTTTGATCAACTCGCTAAAAGTCTGAAGAAGTCCAAGCTGCAAATTGGGTTGATAGAGGATACGATTCCTGCTTTTCATAAGAGCAACTTCGCGCCAATTGCTTTCGTGTCGATGGACCTGGATTACTATTCTTCAACCTGCGATGCGCTCAAGATATTTTCAACGGATGCCGCGCATATGTTGCCACGTGTATTCTGCTACTTCGACGATGTGTTCATTCGCTCGTATTGTGAATTCAATGGACCCAACCTGGCAATCGATGAATACAACGCGACCAACGCAAAACACAAAATTGGCAGAATCTACGGCCTACGCTATTTCTTGCCCTTCAAGAATTGGAATTGGCCTGAGTCGGTGTATTACCACCACTCCTTCGACCATCCCAAATACAACGACCGTGAATTCGTGGGGGTTTATCACTCCTAGTGAACTATTGAATAGCGGACATTTTGCCTTTTAACGACTCACAAAGCGCAGTGAAGTTTTTGGACGCCTGATAACGCTCTTCGTACATGTGGCGCGCTCCTTCACTTAGGCGCTTATGAAGGTCCTTGTCGGTGACGAGTCTTCGAATAAGTCCTGCAACCTCGTCGGATTGGAAGTCGATTGGAATTACAAAACCGCACGAACTGTCTATGATCTCCGGGTTGCCTACTGTATCGGTAACTATGCCCGGTATTCCGTAGCGTATCGCTTCCATGATTGAAACGGGAATCCCCTCTGCATTGCTGAGGTTGACTATCAAATCAAATTTCTTTTCGTGATAAAGCTGTTCGATTTGGGTCTGATTCATGTGCCCGAGCATGGTTACCATCTCCGAAACCTTGTACTTGTCAATGGCTGAGAGCACCATGTCGAGGCTTGGGTTCAAGCCCCAGCCGATATGGGTCCAGTGAACCGGTAAATCGCGCAGCTCGTTCAGAATCTCCGGCATACGATGCATGCCCTTGTTGAAGTGAATTTTAGCACAGGTAATGATTTCAAAACGTTCGCTGCGCTCCGGTTGAATGCCGGTCGGTATGTCTATGACACCGAGGCGTGAAACTGCAATCTTGTTTCGGAATTGAGGAAATGTCTTCGCGATATGATTCAGGCCGTGTTGTGATATGCTTACCACGTAATCGCTGTGCTTCAACTTGAAATACTCGAAGGGCATAAATGGAGGCGGAGTAAGCTTAATGTAGTCGTTCCAGTATTTGTGGTAAAGGTCGCTGCTATGTGCTCTGCTAACATTTAAAACAAACTTGTTGTGTCGTTTCAGTTCCGCAACTGCAAATGATGAAGCAATCGTCGTGCGCGTCATCCAATAATTATAGAAGTACAACCGCTCATTCGCCCAACCTCGTTTGCGTATAAACGATACCATGGAGCACGAGCGAATACGACAGAGGTAAGCATAGCTCAGGCAATCTTTGAATTTCTTGACATGATTCCATCCGTCGTTGCCGAAGATTATTTCGTTCAAAACCATTTGAATTGAACCCAGCTGAAACTTGATTTTTTGCCAACCTGTAATCTTGGTCAGTTCGCTGTTTACGGAGAAAATCTCAACGTTGGGCAAGTGACTCAAATCACGAAAATTCGGTTCTTTATCAAAACAGTCGATGGGAATAACTACAACGCGATCGAACTGCCGAGCGAGTACATCGATTTCATGACTTATATACGTTTCACCGGATCCGGAAGGATAGAGCTTCGTGACTAGAAAGAGTATTTCCATGCCGTGCGTACTACTTTTCAAGAGCTACGGAATGCTTAGCCGATTCGAACAAACGATCCATCATGGCTATCATGCGCTTTTCATGAACTTTCGGTGAACCCGCAGCCGGCGATGCGGATGCCGGTGGAGCAATTACTTCCAGATTCAAATCACGCAGCGAACGCAACATGTAGGTCCAGGCTCCCATATTTTCAGGTTCTTCCTGCGCCCATACTATTCGCTTGGCCTTGCTGTATTCAGCCAGGATGCCACGCAGCTGTTCTTCAGGAAGCGGATAAAGCTGTTCCAAACGAACCACCGCCATTTCTGCACCGGTCTGACGTTTTTCTTTTTGCTCCAGAATATCGTAATACACCTTGCCGGAACATAGCACAACCGTATTCACATCTTTCGCCTTTACGGAAGCATCGTTGATGATTTCCTGGAACTGACCTTTCGCCATTTCCTGGAGCGTTGATACCGCTTTTGGATAGCGCAACAATTTCTTCGGAGTCATCACCACAAGCGGCTTGCGATACGAAGCGCGCACTTGACGGCGAATCAAATGGAAGTGGTTGGCGGGTGTAGTCGGATTACAAACCAGCATATTCAGTTCTGCACACAATTGCAAGAAACGCTCAAGCCTTGCGGAGCTGTGTTCGCTTCCCTGGCCTTCATAACCATGCGGCAGGAAGAGTGTGATACCGTTCATGGTGCGCCACTTGTCTTCTGCTGCAGAAATGAACTGGTCAATCATGATTTGAGCTCCGTTGTTGAAGTCACCAAACTGAGCTTCCCAAATGGTGAGGCCGTGCGGTGTTCCGAAGGCATAACCATAATCAAAACCAAGCACGCCGTATTCACTCAACAATGAATTGTACACCGTGAACTTTGCTTGCTTCGGGCTTATCGCATTTAATGTGATGATTTCTTTTTCCTGATCCTCATCGGTTTTTACAACCGCGTGGCGATGCGAGAATGTTCCTCGCTCTACATCTTGCCCGCTCACGCGCACCGGATGGCCTTCTTCGAGCAACGTTCCGTATGCGAGCAGTTCGCCCATCGCCCAATCGAGCTTATTTTCTTCGATCATCTTCAGGCGATCGGCAAACACCTTAGCGGTCTTGGCAATGTATTTTTCACCTGCCGGTAATGTGCTGATAGACGTTGCAATTGCTTTGAGGCGCTTCTCGTCGAATTGGGTTTTCACCGGTTGTGAAAGGTCGGCTGCTGAAGCCTTGGTGAAGCCCTTCCACGTTTCTTCCATGAAGTGCTTCACATTCGCCATCTTCATGCTTTTTGCAATTTCGAGCTTGGTGTCGAGCATTGCCTCGAAAGCGGTCTTTAAGCTATCGGCATGCGCCTGGTCGATAGTGCCTTCTGCGATGAGTTGGTTCATGTAAATCTCACGCAAAGAGGGGTGAGAAGCAATGAGCTTATAGAGCGATGGCTGCGTAAACTTCGGTTCATCGCCTTCGTTGTGTCCGTATTTGCGGTATCCCAACAAGTCGACGAAAACGTCCATGTGAAACTTCATGCGGTATTCCAACGCAATCTTCATGGT
>CALQJP020000172.1 GCA_943330925.2 Chryseobacterium gleum | reverse complement strand
GGGTTACACCAACGTGGGCAAGAGCACTATCATGAACATGCTTTCGAAGAGTGATGTATTTGCCGAGAACAAACTCTTTGCAACGCTTGATACCACCGTGCGAAAAATTGTAGTGCACAACTTGCCTTTTCTGCTTACCGATACTGTGGGCTTCATACGCAAGCTGCCACACCAACTGATAGAGTCGTTCAAGAGTACACTCGATGAAACCCGCGAGGCCGACTTGCTCGTGCATGTGGTCGACATTTCGCACCCGCAGTTTGAAGATCATTTCAACGTGGTGAATGATACACTCCGCGAAATAGGTGTTGGTGATAAACCAACGATGGTCATCTTCAACAAAATCGACGCATACACCCATGTGCCGAAAGCGGAGGACGACCTGACGCCGCCAACGCGCGAAAACATTACTCTCGAGGAGTTGCAGCGCACTTGGATGTCGCGCCTGCAAAACTCCGACGTTGTTTTCATCTCTGCCGCCAAAAAAAACAACATCGATCAACTGCGCGACACCTTGTATGAGCGCGTGCGTCAGATACACATTACGCGATTCCCGCACAACGACTTCCTTTTCCCAATGGAATAGCCCCTCGACTTCGCTCGGGGACCGCCCCCCGAGCAAGCCGAGGGCGGTCCCCGAGCGAAGTCGAGGGGGAGTGTGAAAACAATCATAATAACTTCACACCTGTGGCACCCCGCCCATTGATACATTCGCGTTACAAATTCTATTCACGCGTTTATGAGTAACACAGCATCACCCGCGAACTATAGGGTGTCGCACATGGCCGAAAATCTTATCGGTTCTGAAATCATCAAACTCGCTGGCGAAATACGCGAGCTGATGGCTAAGGGAGAGAAAATCTACAACTTTACTATTGGTGATTTCGATCCAAAAATTTTTCCGATACCGACCGAACTCAAGCAGGCCATTGTGGATGCTTACATGAACGACGAAACCAACTACCCGCCGGCCGATGGTATGTTGGATTTGCGAAAGGTCGTTGCAACGGCTATCGCCAAGCAACAATCGCTCGAATATGCAGCCGATGAAATTCTGATTGCCGGCGGTGCTCGTCCAATTATCTACGCCATTTTTCAGGCGGTTGTAGACCCGGGCGATAAGGTCGTTTTCCCTGTACCCAGCTGGAACAACAACCATTACACGCACCTCTCGCATGCGAAGCAAGTGTTTGTGGAAGCAAAGGCAGAAAACAACTTCTTACCTACAGCAGATGAGTTGCGTCCATACCTGGCCGATGCAACACTGCTGGCTTTGTGCTCGCCGTTGAATCCGACAGGTACTGTGTTTTCAAAAGAACAGTTGGAGGCTATCTGCGATTTGGTCTTGGAAGAAAACAAACGCCGCTCGCCCGACGAGAAGCCACTCTACCTCATGTACGATCAGATCTATGCGGTGTTGTGTTACGGTGATGCGAAGCATTTCGATCCTGTTTCATTGCGCCCGGAGCTGCGTCCGTATACCATTTTCGTGGATGGAATTTCGAAGAGCCTTGCTGCTACAGGCGTGCGCGTCGGTTGGGCTTTTGGTCCGCGCAAGGTGATCGACAAAATGAAGAGCATTCTGGGTCACGTTGGCGCCTGGGCGCCCAAGGCAGAGCAAGTTGCCAGTGCGAAATACCTTGCTAATCAAGCTGCGGTTGATACATTTCTCACCTCATTCAAAGAGGAGATTGAAGAGCGACTGAATGGTTTTTACAACGGCATTCAAACCCTCAAATCAGAAGGCTTTCCTGTCGATGCAATTTCTCCGATGGCGGCCATTTACCTGACGGTGAAATTCGATTTGAAGGGCTATACAACACCTGACGGCCATACCATAGAAAACACAACGCAGATTACGCAATACCTCCTCCAGGAAGCCAAGCTGGCCGTGGTGCCTTTTAGCGCATTTGGTGCGTCGAAAGAAAGTGTGTGGTACCGTTTGTCGGTAGGCACGGCTACTGTTGCTGATGTGCATGCGTCGATTGAAAGTCTGCGCGGGGCGCTGGCGAAGTTGAAGGTTGAAGGTTGAAAGTTGCAGGTTGAAAGTTGCGGGTTGAAAGTTGGCACTCCCTATAATCCTGCAATCCTACATTCCTACAATCCTAGGAAATTCACCCTATTTTTGCGCCCCCTTGATTTCCAACCATCAAGGCAACAAGGAAAACCATGAACAACAAGAACTACTGCGTCATCATGGCGGGCGGCATTGGAAGCCGCTTTTGGCCCATGAGCCGCACTGCTTTCCCCAAGCAATTTCACGATATTCTGGGAGTGGGTCGCACGCTGATACAAATGACGTACGATCGCTTTCTGCCTATATGCCCGAAAGAAAATATACTGGTCGTAACCAATGAGCGCTACAAGGATTTGGTGCTCGAGCAATTGCCCGACCTCAAGCCGGAGCAAGTGCTCTGCGAACCTCACATGCGCAACACCGCGCCTTGCGTTGTTTATTCTGCTTTCTGGATTGCTGAGCGTGAACCCGATGCCAATATCATCGTGGCGCCAAGCGATCACCTCATTTTGAAGAACGATGAATTCCTCGATACCATTCGCACGAGCATTCATCAGGCGCATGAGAGCGGCAACCTCGTTACCCTTGGCATTAAACCCACACGCCCCGATACCGGTTATGGCTACATACAGTGGGAAGACGAAGAAGGTGCTCCGCACGAAACGGTGAAGCGCGTAAAAACATTTACCGAGAAGCCCAGCCTCGAGTTGGCGAAAGACTTTCTAGAGAGTGGCGATTTCTATTGGAACTCCGGCATTTTCATCTGGTCGATGCACGCCATCATGAATGCCTTTGAAATTCACCTGCCCGATATGTACCGCACCTTTTCCGAAGGGCAGGGCATGTATGGAACCCCGCAGGAGAAAGCGTTCATCGACCGCGTTTACCCGGCGTGTGAAAATATCTCCATCGACTACGGTATCATGGAAAAGGCCCGCAACGTGAACGTGGTGCTCAGCGACTTTGGCTGGAGCGACCTCGGCACATGGGGTTCCTTGCACACACACCTGGCACAAGACTCTCACGAAAACGGAGTGGTGGGCAAGAACGTAGTGCTCTACAACTGCGCCGACAATGTGGTAAACATACCCGAAGGCAAACTCGCCGTATTACACGGACTCAATGGCTACATCGTGGTCGACACCGATGATATTCTGCTGGTGTGTAAAAAGCAAGACGAGCAGAAAATCAAGCAGTTCGTGAACGATGTGAAAATGCAGAAGGGAGAGGGGTGGGCGTAGGAGTGACCAATGACCAATGACTAGTGACTAGCGTGTCGAAGGGATTACCGTTGTCACATTAGTCACTAGTCATTGGTCACTAGTCACTACTCATTATCTTTGCCCCATGAAAGAAATCAGCTGTTCGTTTTGCGGTCGCAAGAAAAGTGAAGTGAGCATCCTCATTGCGGGGATAAGCGGACATATTTGCGCCGATTGCGCGTCACAGGCCAACATGATTGTGGCCGAGGAAGCGCGCGCTGCCACTGCCGATCCCAAGCTCGATGCGGCCTTGCAAGTGCAAAAGCCCATTGATGTAAAGAAGTTTCTGGATGAGTATGTCATCGGTCAGGATGAAGCGAAGAAGTTTCTGAGCGTGGCCGTTTACAATCACTACAAGCGCATTACCAATTCAGCGAAGAAAGATGAGCACGCGGTCGACATCGATAAGTCGAACGTGATACTGGTAGGGGAAACCGGCACCGGGAAAACGTTGCTTGCGAAAACCATTGCGCGCATGCTGAAAGTTCCGTTCGCCATTGCCGATGCGACTGTGCTTACTGAAGCCGGTTATGTGGGTGAAGACGTTGAGAGCATTCTTTCGCGCTTGCTGCAAGATGCCGACTTTGATGTAGCGAAGGCAGAGCGCGGCATTGTGTTCATCGATGAGATCGACAAGATTTCACGCAAGAGCGACAACCCCAGCATCACACGTGACGTGAGCGGCGAAGGCGTTCAACAGGCGTTGCTGAAGCTGCTCGAAGGAGCAACCGTGAGCGTGCCACCGCAAGGCGGACGCAAGCACCCTGAACAGAAAATGATTCAGGTGAACACCAAGAACATCCTCTTCATTTGCGGAGGAGCGTTCGATGGAATCGACAAGATTATTGAGCGACGAGTAAACACCGCAGTTATCGGATACAACAGCAGCAACCACACGATAAACGACGGCAACTGGCTGCAATACATTTCACCACTCGACTTGAAGCGCTTCGGATTGATCCCAGAGCTCATCGGTCGTTTCCCGGTGATTACCTACCTCAATCCGCTCGATGAAGAAACGCTGCGCCGCATTCTCACCGAGCCCAAGAACGCCCTCATCAAGCAGTATGTGCGCTTGTTCGAGATTGATGAAGTGAAGCTCACCTTCGATAAGAAAGTGCTCGACTTCATCGTTGAGAAAGCCATCGAATACAAGCTCGGAGCGCGCGGTTTGCGCTCCATCTGCGAAGCCATCATGACCGACGCGATGTACGAGTTGCCATCCTCCAACGAGAAGGAATTCAAGGTGACGCTTACGTATGCACGCGAGAAGTTTTCGCGGAGTAAGTTGAGTCAGCTGAAAGTAGCTTGATAGTGGCTAATGATTAATGACTAGTGACTAATGACTAGTGACTAGTTTCGAAGGAGTCACCTTGTTATTTCATTCGTCATTGGTCACTAGTCATTAATCATTGGTCACCTATTCCCATATTCGGAATATTTTATAGGTTTTTTATGTCGTGTATGCGCTTGAGTTTTGTGCTTCGATTGAATGATCGAAATGCACTTGAACATGAGACATGAAACCTATTATCGAAGCACAGTTTCGTTAAAGTTCCGGTTGGAACACCGTAGCAATCGAACTCCACAGCATTTCTGCGATTCGGAATTTCGGAGGTGTGACCAAGTAATTAAACCCGTTGGAGGTTTCGTTATAACGAAACTTTTTGTATATTCGCTAAGCAATTCTTCGAAGCATGGGGCCGCTTTTTGAAATCCTGTTTCTCGAAGAGGCATTCAACTTTTTGCGTGAGTTGGATAGGAAGCACTATGAGAAAATAATTTACAACATGCGCAGAGCGCAAGTGGAGCTAAACCCGGAGCTATTTAAAAAACTCACAGGAGAAATTTGGGAGTTTAGAACGCTTTATCAAGGCAAGCACTATCGCTTGCTGGCTTTTTGGGATAAGTCAACGCCCGATGCTACATTGGTGGTTGCGACACATGCATTTGTAAAGAAGGAAAGCAAAGTGCCATCGAAGGAGATTGATCGAGCCATGATGTTGCGGAGAAAATATTTTATAGAAAAGTAAAACAGGATAACATGAAGACCTACACACTCAATCAAGTCCAGGATAAACTCATCGGTAAAGTGGGCACTCCGACGCGCGACAAGTTTGAATACGATCTTCAGATGGAACTCATCGGGAACGCCATTAAGCAAACGCGAAAGGAACGCAAGCTCACACAGGAAGAACTTGGTCGCCTTATCGGGGTTCAGAAGTCGCAGATATCACGTCTGGAGAGCAATCCGGGGAACGTTACAATCGATACGCTAATTCGAATATTCAATGCGCTTCAGGCGAGAATCAAGTTGCAGGTGGAGTTGCCTGGGTGAGATTTTTTGAAACACAGAGGCACAGAGAACACAGAGTTCAACTCTGTGTTCTCTGTGGTAAAAAAAAACATTCTTATCTTCACCGTTAATCTGTAAGCTGTTATGTCATGAAGCAAATACTACTCCTCACACTCGCCCTTATATGGAACGCGATCATTAGCGCCCAATCCCT
>CALQJP020000171.1 GCA_943330925.2 Chryseobacterium gleum | reverse complement strand
GGCACGATAACGTAACCGCCGTTTCCGATGTAGAGCGTGTCACCTGAGGCGCTTACACTGTAGTTAATTCCTTCGGTGTGCAAGGCATACGGCACACTCACCATTTGCTGCGTACCGATATCTACAAAGCCATTTCCGGTATTGAGCTCCACCTGCATGAATTTGTCGCCAACCGACCAATCGATGGCATTCAACGGAGAAACGCTTCCGATTTGGGCGGTAAATAATCCTTGTGCATTCGTTGTAATCGTTTGAACTTCCTGCCAAACATTCGTTCCGGACGCCGTTCCATCGTGAATGGTAAAACGGGCTGTAACGGTCGTATTGGTAAGCGGCTGACCATTGGCGCCGCGCGCCGCTGCTTGATAAGGCATGAGCGCCGGAGATTGCGCAACGAGCATTGCGCTGATGAGCAAAGCGAGGGTGGTGAGAGTACAATTCATAACGTGAAAATAATTACAAATTACAAATGACTAATTACAAATCACAAATTACAATTTACAATTGACGGATTACGGGAAGTACGAAATACCATGCACTAAGTGCGGGCAAGGCAAAGCTTTTCGTTGATTGCAGGTACCCCTAGGCTTCGCTCGGGGACCGTGCCATTCGCGAGTGATGAGCACCTCGACTTCGCTCGGTGGCGCAAGTTTCGGCGGTAGTCGAGCGAAGCGGTAGTCCAGCAAAGCGGTAGTCGAGCAAAGCGGTAGTCGAGCGAAGCGGTAGTCCAGCAAAGCGGTAGTCCAGCAAAGCGTTAGTCGAGCGAAGCCGAGACTCAACCAAGGCAGGGTATTTTTGCAACTCCATGTACTGAAACTATGAGAAAATTCTTCGCACTAACTCTAAATCTGCTGTTCATCGCATCCTGCATGAACGCGCAAGACACTCAATGCAATGCTGCGTTTACCATCGACAACAGCGAGCCCATGCATGTGCAACTCGATGCCGGGTGGGTCGACTCAACCGCAACCTATACTTGGACGACGGAGGGTGGAATTATAGCCGAAGGAACATCCGGCAACGTACTGCTTTACCCGGGGATACGCGAAATTTGTTTGCATGTGGAAACGCCCACCTGCCAGGCCGACAGCTGCATCTGGACCGATGTTCTTTGCACCAACAACACCATCAAGTTCAAGATAACCTCCTACGGCGATTCAACCGGAATTTTCGATACGATCAACATTCAGGCGTTTAATGGTTTAAACGAAGTATTTGCTTATTCCGGATTCACATTGACCACCAATCAACACGTTGAATGGCTCGAGTGTCTAGATGAAACCATAGACTGTGTTAATCTGGTTATCTCACCTCAAACACTATGGCACTTGCATGCCGACAGCATCAATCTGGAAGCGGAGTACATCAGCGGCGGCGAAGGTCCTATTCTCTTGCAAATCTTACCTGCAGCGAATTCTTCACCAAATTTTGGAGAACTTATCGGCCTCGACTGCATCTGGTACAGTGTCGAAAACCACGAAAGCGAGCCCTTGCTCATTTGGCCGAACCCCGCGACGGATGTTTTGAATTTTACCACAGCACCTGATGCTATTCGGCTGATGGATTTCTCCGGAAAATTGATTTCTGAGAAGACACGTAAAACCAACCAGCTATCGGTTGAGCAATTGCCCTCGGGCATTTACATCGTTCAGGCGCGGCATGGAGACGTTTGGAGGACTGCGCGCGTTGCGAAGTAATCGCGTGAATTGGAAAGCAGTCATGCGCAAGAATGAGGCGCATTGAATTTCTATCTTCGCATTATGCCTCTGAAAAAAGCCATCATTTTCACCTTTACGGTTTTCTTGCATCTAGCCCTCAACGCCCAGCACTGCGTTTCACAGCGTTATTCTGAAACAGCGGTATTCGACAGTGCCGATATAGTGGTGTTGCAAAACATACAGTACGGATCTGCACTTCAGTATTTCACCGGACAGGATACGCCGCTGCTCATGGATGTATATTACCCTAGTCCTGCAATTGATGAAGTCGAAGAGCGTCCATTCATCCTTAATATTCACGGAGGCGGATTTATCGCCGGTGATAAAAATGAGCTGACCTATCAGAGTCTAGAATTCGCCAGGCGCGGGTTTGTGGTGGCCAATATCAACTATCGCTTGGGATGGAACTGCGACAACGTTCTTTGTATAAACTGCTTCGGAAGCAATCTTCAAAAAGCCGTTTACTGCGCGGTGCAAGACGCACGAGCAGCATTGCGTTTCTGTGTCGATAACGCTTCCCAATGGGGAATAGATACCGACTGGATATTTGTGAACGGACAAAGCGCGGGGAGCATTACAGGATTGCAAACCACCTTTTGGAATCAGCAGGAAGCAGACGCACAAGTGGCAGACGGATTCAGTGCTGAGGTAGGTTTGCTCGACGCCTCCGGAAACAATTCGATATCCACCTATAGTATTAAAGGACTGGTGAACCAATGCGGAGCTATGGCCGAGCGTGCTGATATGGATGATCAGCCAAGTATTCCCGTCATCAGCTTTCACGATGGAAACGACTGTGTAGTGCCCTACAATAGCGGGCCACTCATTGCTTGCTTTTGTAGTGGATTTTTATACTACCACGGATCTAACTCCATTCATGGATACCGCTTGCAGAATGGGATGTGCTCCGAGTTGCACACTGCACCGCAGGTGCTTCCCAACCATTGTACCTACCCGCAACTCAACCTGGTGAAACTTGCCAGCTGCTTTTTAAAAAGAACCATGTGCGGTTACTGCTTCAGTTTCGCCGACGATGATATCAACGCTGCACCCATCTGCGCCAATCAAGGTGTAACCTCTACGTTACCTCCAACCGATCCGGCCTGCCCTGCCGACCTCAACCTCGACGGTGTGGTGGGCGTGGCCGATGTGATCCTGATGATTGAGGCGTATGGGACGATGTGTGAGGACTGAGGACTGGGGAAAAAAACTGACAGCAAATACAAAACGCTTGTTCAATTCAATTTAGAATGGGCTGCAAGAGTAACGTTGGCTGAACTATATTTTGGCGCATGATTAAGAAACTACTACTTCTTATTTCGATATGTCTATTGATCCTGATTGGGGTATTCGCTGCAACCGTATTGGTGCTCTACAACAAGCAAGACGCTATCGTTCAGGAACTGCTCACCAAAGCCAATGCAGACTTTACGGGTCGAATTGAATTGCGTGATTCTCACATAGCACTCTTTCATGATTTCCCCTACATATCCATTGACCTGGAAGAATTCCACGTTTATGAAACGAAAAATGTGAATGACTCTCCTATCATAAACCTAAAAGAAGTCTATGTTGGCTTCGACCTCTGGACCATTATCAACGGAAAAACAGAGATCAAAAAAATCGACCTGGAACACGGCCGCATCGACCTTGTGCAATATCCCGATGGTGAATTAAATCTGGCTAAAGCATTCGCTACACAAGTCCCGGTTGAAGACACCGAGGAAGAGTTTCATCTGCATCTGAAACAAATCGAAATAACGGATGTCGACATCTCCAAATCGAAACCGGATGCGGATCTCATGGTAGACGTTTACATCTCGGAAGCAACCACCTCTTTCAAATCCAACCCGGAGCATATTTATGCTAATCTGGATTCCAAATTCGAGCTCAGCATCATTCTCGAAGGCGATACTACCTTCATTAAGCACAAGCATTTCGAGTTCGAAACGGAGGTAGATTACTCCAAGCCGAATCAATCGCTAGCGATAAGTCCAACTACAGCTAAACTCGAAGGAGCTCTCTTTGAAACCGGTGGCACCATCGACTTCAAGGATGACGTGTATGTCGATCTAAAATTCTCAGGCAATAAACCCAACTTTGACTTATTTCTCGCAGTTGCTCCGCCTGAACTGGCTCCAGTTCTCAAAAAATATCAGAACAAAGGACAGATTTTCTTCGAAGCTACCATTCAGGGAAAAACAGCAAACGGCAATAGCCCTGCTGTCAACGCACGATTTGGCTGTGAGCACGCTTTTTTCAATAACACAGAAGTAGACAAGAAACTGGACGAGTTAAACTTCAGCGGGTATTTCACCAATGGCGATGCCCGCAATACTTCCACGATGGAGTTTGGCATTAAGGACTTCTCTGCAAGACCTGAAGCCGGCACATTCAGCGGTAATCTGCTGGTCAAAAACTTCGATGAACCGGAAATTGATTTGCAGCTCGACTCTGACTTCGACCTCAACTTCCTGGCAAAATTCTTCGGATTGACCGAGCTATACAACTTGAATGGAAAAGTAAACCTCATTACCAACTTCCACGACATCATCAGTCTGGAACACCCCGAAAAAAGCATTGAAAAACTGAATGAATCGTATTTCACTCAATTGAAAATCGATAACCTCAGCTTTAGCAGCACAGATGGAGATGTGCCTATCAAAGACATCGATCTTCACGCGGAAATGAACGGACACCAAGCCGTTATCGACTACTGCAACGTGCAAATGGGCAACTCCGATATTCACGTGAGCGGAACGGTCGACGACTTGCCGGCGATTATTCACCATACCGACCAACCTGTGCTCGCCAAGTTGAAAGTGACCAGTTCAATGCTCGACTTGTTTGAACTAACGGGAAAAGACAGTATCGCATCATTCGACGAGCAAATCAAAGACCTGGCAATTGACTTGCATTTCAATGCCAGTGCCAAAGCCTTTACTGAATCGCCTCATTTGCCGATAGGTGAATTCTTCATCGACAATTTCAGCGCCCAGCTCACTCACTATCCGCATAAAATCCAAGACTTTCATGCAGATGTATTTGTAGAAGAGGAAGATTTTCGGGTTATCGATTTCTCGGGGCTTTTGGATAAAAGTGATTTTCATTTTTCGGGTAAACTCAAACACTACGATTTGTGGTTTGCGGAGCATCCTAAAGGCGACACGCACCTGGAGTTCGACTTAAAGTCGAATATGCTTCAACTGGAGGATATATTCTCATACAAGGGTGAGAACTACGTACCGGAAGACTATCGCCATGAGGAATTTGACAACTTGATACTACGAGGATCGACTGATCTCCATTTCAACGAAGGGCTTCAATCCATTGATCTGAAGCTCGATCAATTCGAAGCGAAAATGAAATTGCATGCACTGCGCATGGAAAAATTGAAAGGTCGAATTCACTACGAAAAAGATCACTTGGTCGTCGAAGATTTCACCGGAAAACTCGGCAATAGTGATATCAAGACCACTTTGCATTACTACCTCGGTGACGATGAATCGCAGAAGATTCGAGAGAATAAGTTCGAACTAACATCGAACCGATTGGATTTCGATCAACTGTTCATGTATCAATTAGGCGCAGCTTCTACTACCACCTTACCCACACAGCAAACGGAATCTGGGGGCTCGATGGCTGCGCATGATCAAGGATTCAACATCTACACCATCCCCTTTTCGCACATGACCTTTGATGTGAAAATCGGGCATTTGAACTATCACAAGTACCTTATTCATGACATTGATGCTGCGCTTCACATCACTCCTGATCATTATCTGCATGTCGATAAGCTCAACCTGCATGCTGCCGACGGTGACTGGAAAATAAAAGGTTACTTCAACGGTTCAGACCCCGAGCATATCTACTTCAGTCCGGATATGGAGGTGGAACACGTGGATCTCGATAAGCTCATGATGAAGTTCGACAACTTCGGACAGGACTATTTGGTTTCTGAAAATCTGCATGGAAAACTCTCAGGCCACATCACCGGTAAGTTGCGCATGCACAAAGACCTCATGCCGATTGTGAATGAATCTGAAATCCACATGGACCTTCGTGTTACAGAAGGCCGACTCGACAACTTCTCTATGCTCGAAAGCATG
>CALQJP020000170.1 GCA_943330925.2 Chryseobacterium gleum | reverse complement strand
TTGCCGCACTTGTTCCGCTGAAAGAGGTGTTGTCGCCTGTACTGTATCCGTTAGCACCGGTAATGTCGGTTGTAGCAATGCTGCTTCCAGGAGCCGATAGTGTGATGCCGCTGCCGTAGTTCGAAAAGGAAGCACGAGTATCGCTGCTGTTAGTTGCAGCAACGGCAATAACACCGGCATAGGAAGCGGGATAGGTTGTCCACGTGCTCAGGTTTGAATTGCCTGCGCTTGCAAAAACGGGGATGCCCTTGTTTGATCGTCCTTGCGTGCGTGCGTTTGTAATTGCGTTCAACATAGCAGTTTGCATCGTAGTAAGGCCAATGGACATCGAAATGGCTACTGTCGAAGTTTGCGCCATAGCTCGATTGATGGCAGCGGCTTGCATGACCGAAGTGGTGGTGAAATTTCCTGCCGCCGTGGTGTTATAACCCAAACGGATAGCCTGAATTTTCAGCTTGTTGTATCCTAATCCCGCTGCGCTGATGGCATTGTTGGCGATAGCACCGGGAATACCTGCTGTGGCTGTCCCATGCCGCTCGCTGGTTGTGTTTGAATAGACATTCGTTGAATTGTCAACCGCATTGAATGTATCAATAAAGCGCCCGGCCAAATCAGCGTTTAGTGTGTCGAATCCAACCCCTTCAATAATGGCAATGGATCGAAAAGTTGCAAAAGAGGGAAGGAGCGCCCATGCCGCCGATGCATCAATGTCTTTGTCGTTCGTCTGTTGTATATGCCATGAAGAAGCATACATGGGGTCGTTGGTTTGATGGGATATGCCTTGTACAATCTCATCGCGGAACACATTGGAGAAATAGCCCGATTTTTTGCAAATAGTCTCAAACTCGGCAAAGGTTAAATCGCGTGGAACTTCAACGACCCACCAATGCAGCGCATCGAGCGACTGAACGATTTCAGCGTGCAATTCATCAGCAAGAAAACGCTCACTTAGGGATGATGCCGGTTCCAGTATTGCAAGGCCGGTTGGGTAAACGGGATTGCTTGCGCCATCGAAGCGGCCTTTTTCGATGCGTATAATTCCTGGTGTTTTATTAAGGTAGTTACGCAATTCAGTTTCAGTCATGCGCGACTGTAAGACCACGGCGTTCAAAGGCTCATGCACCGAAATAACCTGTATCGCCTGCGGCCAATGAACATCAGTTAGACTCTCATTCCCGTCAAAACGCACGAGCCACTCTGATTGTGTATTGCTTGATTCAACATGCGGCGAATCAATGAAAAGAAATGCCCAGGACAGGAGCATTGTTATCAATGGCAAATGAATCCACTTCATGTGGGAGTTTGTTTAATTGGTTAGGTAGGCTTCTTAGAAACACCTGAGAATCCTGAACAGTTCATAACTCCGAGGTGCTCTAACCCACAGCGCCTAATATGGCATACTATGGCAGCGTACATGAATACAAATTCAGAAGTAATTAACTTGGGTTTCTTGCTAAACTCCTGTAAACCAATTATGTAAAGTCATATTTGGCTATGCCATTGCTTCTGCAATGCTCTTCTCGTAAAGGGCGCGGTAGTCTTCAATAAATCCGAAGTTCTCCTCGTCGATGGTGACCCGTCCTTTGGTCACGTGGCCCAGGAGCATAACCTGCACTCCGCTTTCGCCAACGAAGTCAAGAAACTCATCTTCGTAATCTTCTACCACGGTTACTGCAATGCGACTTTGAGATTCACCAAATAAGAATGCATCGCGGCGAATTTCACTGTCGGTCACAATGTCGAAGCCAAGTGAATTGGGCAAGGCCATTTCGCAGAGCGTAACAAACAAGCCGCCATCACTTACGTCGTGAGCAGAGCTTATGAAGTTGTTGCGAATAAGCGACTTGATGCATTGCTGCGTGTTGAATTCTTCTTCGAGGTCAAAGAAAGGGGCGGGTGAATTTTTTACGCCGTGAAAGGAGTAGAGGTATTCAGAAGAGTTGATGTCGTTGCGTGGAACGCCCAGCAAATAAATGAGGTCGCCTTTGTATTTGAAGTCGAGTGTGGTTTGGAGGCTTTTATCTTTCATTAACCCGAGCATACCAATAGTTGGCGTGGGGAATACCGGAGCTGCAGAGCCGTCGGCGTTTACTGTTTGGTTGTAGAAGCTTACATTACCTCCGGTTACGGGAGTTTCAAATCGCTTGCAGGCTGCGCCCATCCCTTTGATGGCACCAACGAATTGCCAATACACCTCCGGGTTGTATGGATTGCCGAAGTTGAGGCAGTTGGTGACGGCGCTTGGTTCACCACCCGAGCATACGATGTTGCGCGCTGCTTCGCACACTGCGATCATGGTTCCTACTTCCGGGTCGGCCTGCACGTAGCGTCCGTTACAATCCACAGAAAGGACCAGGGCTTTGTTTGTGTTTTTGATATTGACTACTGCGGCATCCGATGGCTTGTTGGTGCTCATGTTGGCAGTGCCCACCATGCTGTCGTATTGCTCGTAGATCCACTTCTTGCTGGCGATGTTGTGGTTGGCCATGAGCTGACGCGCAACTACCACGAGGTCTTTAGGTTCAGCAATGCTATCAATTGAAAACTTCTTGGCTTCGGCATAGTATGCAGGTTCGGTGTATTCTCGTTCGTAAACTGGAGCACCGCCACCAAGCACGAGACTTTTCGCCGGAATTTCACTCACGAGTTCATCGTTCATGAAATAGCGGAGTGTGTTGCCCTCGGTCACATCACCAATATGCACTGCATGTAAATCCCACTTTTCGAAGATGCGGTTAACCACTTCTTCCTGGCCTTTGCGCACCACGATGAGCATGCGCTCCTGTGATTCGCTGAGCAGAATCTCGAACGGCTGCATGCCTGCCTGACGCGTCGGAACTTTGTCGAGGTGAATGTCCATGCCCACTCCGCCGCCGGCGCTCATTTCTGATGTGCTGCAGGTAATACCCGCCGCGCCCATGTCTTGCATACCAACGATGGCATCGGTTTCAGCCAGTTCCATCGTTGCTTCGAGTAGCAGTTTTTCTTGAAATGGATCGCCTACTTGCACGCTTGGGAGATCTTTCGCGCTTTCGGCTGTGATATCTTTAGAGGCGAATGATGCGCCTTTAATGCCGTCTTTTCCCGTTGCGGAACCCACGATGAATACAGGATTTCCGGGCCCTTTGGCTTTGGCGGAAATAATTTTCTTTGAGTCAATCAATCCCACAGACATGGCATTTACCAGGCAATTGCTCTGATACGACTCATCGAAATACACTTCGCCACCCACGGTAGGTATACCGAATGCGTTGCCATAGTCGCCAATGCCTTTCACCACACCGGCCATGAGCCACTTCGTGCGCGGGTTGTCGAGTTTTCCGAAGCGCAAGGAGTTGAGCTGAGCCACAGGACGAGCTCCCATTGTGAAGATGTCGCGATTGATACCACCCACGCCCGTTGCCGCTCCTTGGTAGGGCTCAATGGCACTCGGGTGGTTGTGCGATTCTATTTTGAAGGCGCATCCCATGCCATCGCCGATGTCTACCAATCCTGCATTTTCCTCACCGGCTTTCACCAGCATGTGTGGACCGTCTTTGGGCAGTGTCTTCAACCATTTGATGCTGTTCTTGTACGAACAGTGTTCGCTCCACATCACCGAGTACACGCACATTTCCGTGAAGTTCGGTGTGCGACCGAGGATTTCTGTAATCTTATCGAATTCATCGGGGCGCAGGCCCATTTCACGTGCTTGATCGAGTGTAGCGATTTGAGTGGATGCAGACATGGGGTGTGGTTTTTTACGCCGCGAATTTAGTCATTAGAAGGATTATAGGAGAATAGGATAATAGGATTGTAGGATTGCAGGGTTGTAGGATTATAGGGGGCGCCTGAACGGCTCCATGTATCAATAATTAATCGTTAGATTTCTTACTTTTGAACGTTCTATGTTGGTTGCGCTCACTCGGAAAAGCGAGCCTACCCTGCTATCCTACAATCCTATTATCCTTCAACCCCTCTCAATGTCTTCCCGCCCCAGCAAACTCCCCCACGTCGGCACCACCATCTTCACTGTGATGTCGAAGCTCGCCATGGAGCACGGTGCTCTCAATCTTGGACAAGGATTTCCCGGATTCGCCATGGACTATCGACTTTGTGATTTGGTTCATGCGCAGATGCGCGCCAATCGCAACCAGTATGCGCCTATGCCCGGTGTGCCGGAGTTGCGTGCTTTGCTGGCGAAGAAGATGCAAGCTGCGTATGGCTTTGGCTATGATGCTGAGAGCGAGATAACGATTACAGCGGGCGGAACGCAGGCAATCTTTACCATTATAGCTGCACTGGTTCATGCCGGCGATGAAGTAGTGTCGTTTGCACCGGCATACGATTGTTATGCACCGGCAGTGGAGTTGCAAGGTGCAACGATGAAGTGGGTGAACTTAAGTTATCCAGATTATAGTATTGACTGGCAAGCGGTGCGCGCTCAGATCACAGAGCGTACCCGCATGATGATCATAAACTCACCCCACAACCCAACGGGTATGTGTATGACGGCCGATGATATGCTTGCGCTGCAAAGCATTGCCGAAGAACATGATTTGCTTGTGCTCAGCGACGAAGTGTATGAGCACATTGTGTTTGACGGCGCACGACATGAGAGTGTGGCGCGCTATCCAAAACTTGCCCAGCGCAGTTTGGTAGTGTATTCGTTTGGGAAAACATTCCACAACACCGGCTGGAAGATGGGCTATGTGTGCGCGCCTGCTGAGTTGACGGCCGAAGTGCGCAAGGTTCATCAGTACAATGTGTTTTCGGTGAACACGCCGGCACAATATGCACTTGCCGAATACATGAGCGACGCCGGCACCTATACGGGCATTTCAGAAATGTATGGAGCGAAACGCGAGGTGTTTAATCGCGCCTTGCAAGGTTCTCGTTTCGGATTGAAACCTGCTACGGGCACCTATTTTCAGTTGCTCGATTACAGTGCAATATCGGATGAGGGCGATGTTGAGTTTGCCAAGCGACTTACACGCGAGCACAAAATAACAGGTATACCTTGTTCCGTGTTTTTTCCGGATTTACAAGATGATAAGGTGCTGCGCTTTTGTTTTGCGAAGAATGATGACGAATTGCTGCGCGCAGCTGAAATACTACAATCGATATGAGTAGCATGAATGATTTACGCATTACCCTGGTGCAGTCCGATTTGCACTGGGAGGATCGCGAGGCGAACTTGAGCCATCTCGATGCACACTTGAACAGTATCAGCGAACCCACCGATGTGGTGGTGTTGTGCGAAATGTTTACCACAGGCTTTAGTATGCAGGCGGAGCGCATAGCTGAGAGGCACGATGCAGAGAACATGCGCACACTGAATTGGATGCGTGCATGGGCGAAGAAGTTGGATGCCGTGATCACGGGCAGTGTGTCGGTGAATGAAGAGGGTACACATTACAATCGACTGTACTGGGTGTTGCCTGATGGCCGCATCAATACGTATGATAAGCGACACACGTTTACGTTTGCCGGTGAGGATAAGCACTATGCGAAAGGCTATTCGCGCATCATCGAAGAGTGGCGTGGCTGGCGCATCTGTCCGCTCATCTGCTACGATTTGCGTTTCCCGGTGTGGAGCCGAAACACACTGGTGGGAGGCGAGCCTGCGTATGATGTCTTGTTGTATGTCGCCAACTGGCCTGAAGTGCGCAGAGCACCCTGGCAGAAGTTGTTGCTTGCACGTGCTATCGAAAACCAGTGTTATGTATGCGCGGTGAATCGCGTGGGAACCGATGCCAATGGAAATGCCTACAGCGGCGATTCAGCAGCTATCGATCCGCGTGGCGATTACATGGCGCACTTCAACGATGGTAAAGAGCATGTCCATACTACGGTGTGTTCGC
>CALQJP020000169.1 GCA_943330925.2 Chryseobacterium gleum | reverse complement strand
TTTTTTTTAGTTAAGGAATTGCCTTGCTTCATCATAGAATTTTATCTCCGTGTCCTCCTTTACTCCGTGGTAATGATTTTTTAACCACAGAGGAAAGGAGGGCACAGAGGTTTTAGAATGGATAATTAAAGCCGTGGTGAATAATTCCTGGTCTTGAAATTCACCCATTCGAAACGAACTTGCGCCCGCGTGATGTGGGCTTTTTTTTTAGTTAAGGAATTGCCTTGCTTCATCATAGAATTTTATCTCCGTGTCCTCCTTTACTCCGTGGTAATAATTTTAACCACAGAGGAAAGGAGGGCGCAGAGGTTTTAGAATGGATAATTAAAGCCGTGGTGAATAATTCCTGGTCTTGAAATTCACCCATTCGAAACTAACTTGCGCCCGCGTGATGCGGGCATTTTTATGTCTGCTAAAATTCCGGAATTATGAAGATCAGTTACAATTGGCTTAAGCAATACATTCATACAAACCTCGGCGTTCAAGAAATTGCCGATGTACTTACCTCAATAGGACTCGAGGTAGAATCAGTCGATCGGGTAGAGAAGGTGCCCGGCGGTTTGGCCGGAGTAGTGGTGGGGCATGTAGTGGAGTGTGGCAAACACCCCGATGCCGACCGATTGAGTTTGACGAAGGTGGATGTGGGCGGCCCTGAGCCGTTATCCATCGTTTGTGGAGCTCCCAACGTGGCGCAAGGGCAGAAGGTATTGGTCGCTACTATCGGCGCTAAGTTGTACCCAACCGAGGGTGAACCATTCGTAATCAAAAAGGGTAAGATTCGCGGTGCCGATTCGCATGGAATGCTATGCGCAGAAGACGAACTCGGCTTGGGTAAAAGCCATGCGGGCATCATGGTGCTCGATGAAACTGCGGCTATTGGAACACCTGCAGCGGAATGGCTCGGGCTCAGTGATGATTTCTGTCTGGAAATCGGATTGACGCCCAATCGTACCGATGCGTTTTCGCATTACGGTGTAGCGCGCGACTTGTATGCCGCACTGCGCAATCAGGCAGGCATTGCTTCAGGTGCAGCTGAGCTAGTCAAGCCGGAGACTGCAGCCATCAATGCAACGAATGGATCTGAGTTTTCAGTTACAGTTGAAAACAGCGAAGCTTGTCCGCGATATGCCGGTGTGCTCATGCGTGGTGTGAAGGTTGGTCCTTCGCCTGCCTGGTTGCAGGAGCGTCTGCAGGCTATTGGTCAGCGATGCATCAACAACATTGTAGATATTACCAATTTCATTCAGCATGAAGTAGGGCAGCCCATGCACGCATTCGATGCAGCTCATATCACAGGCAATCAAGTGAAAGTACGTCTTGCTACAGAAGGTGAAAAACTAACGACACTCGATGGAGTGGAGCGCACGCTCACCGATCAGGATTTGGTGATTGCTGATTCAGGCAAGCCCATGTGCATTGCCGGTGTTCTCGGAGGAAATGATAGCGGCGTAAGTGAAAGCACTGTCGATGTGTTTTTGGAAAGCGCCTACTTCCATCCTGTATTCGTTCGTAAGACAGCCAAGCGTCAGGGGATTCACTCTGATTCGAGTTTCCGTTTTGAACGTGGTTGCGATCCGCATCAGGTCATCTGGGCGTTGCACCGCGCCGTGCAACTTATCCAGCAGGAAGCCGGAGGTGCTGTTGCTTCGCAGGTGTTTGATGTGCGCGACGATTTTCAAGTTGCACACAAAGTTGATTTCAACTGGCAGCGCGCCATGCGTCTCATCGGTAAAGACATTCCGAAAGATGCGGTTAAGCAAATACTGACGGATCTCGAGATATGCATCACTGCAGAAACAGCAGAAGGCCTTGAGCTCGAAGTTCCACTTTACCGCGCCGATGTGCAGCGCGAAGCCGATGTGGTAGAAGAAATTTTACGCATCTATGGTTACAACGCGATTGACATTCCAACGCGCATGCACACATCACTCAGCTATAGTTCGACTCCCGATGCAGAAGTTTGTCAGCACAAAGTTGCTGATATGCTTGTGTCGCTCGGCTATCATGAAACTATGTCGATGAGTTTTGCAGCGTCTCGTTTTTTAGAATTGAATGAAACATTGCAAGGAACCGCTGTTGAGTTGTTGAACCCATTGAGCGGCGATCTCGCCGTCATGCGTCAGTCACTTGCCTTCGGCGCAATGCAAGCAGTGTCGCTCAATCAAAATCACCGCAATGCAGATTTGCGTTTGTTTGAGTTTGGTAAGGTCTATAATAAATACGCATCGGGCTATCACGAAGAGCGCCGACTTTCGATAACACTGAGCGGACGACGTTCGCCAGAGAGCTGGAACACAAGCGACGATAAATTCTCATTTGTGGATTTGCGCGCGGCTATAGAATCGTTGTGTTCGGCCTTGGGTGTTCAGGGTGTTCAGTACAAAGCGGGCGAGCATGCGTTCTTTACAGAATCGATCGAGTTGAGCCAGGGAAAAACATCGCTCGGATTTTTGGGCAATGTGCATCCGTCGCTCATGAAAATGTTTGATGTGAAGCAAGAGGTATGGTATGCCGAGTTGAACTGGGATGCCATTTTAAAGGCCGTGCCTTCTAAGAAAGTTTCCTACAAGCAGCCTGAGAAGTTCCCGGCTGTGCGTCGCGACTTGTCGTTGCTCATCGATAAGGCCGTTCGCTATGCCGACATCGAGAAAGTAGCTTTCGAAACCGAACGCAAACTGCTGCGCGAAGTCAACTTGTTTGACGTGTATGAAGGGAAAAACCTCGATGCAGGTAAGAAGTCGTATGCAGTTTCTTTCACCATGCAAGACCCCGCCAAGACAATGACCGACCAGCAGGTGGATCAGATTATGGGGCGTATTCAGGCGGCGTTGGGGGAGAAGCTGGGAGCGGCGCTTAGATGAAAAATGGCCAATGGCGAATGCCTAGTGGCGAATTAACCTCCACCTCACTTGCCATTCGCCACTCGCCATTCGTCACTCGCCATTCATTTCTCCTCGATCCACAACTTCCTATACTCCGAAGCCGCATCATACTGCCTCGCTTGCTTAGCCACGTCAAAGTAGCGATTGCCGCGTGGGTCGTTGCCAACACCTGCCAGATAGGCCCAATTGCCCCAGTTGCTGGCTACGTCGTAGTCGATTAATTGCTCTTCAAAATAGGCTGCACCAAAGCGCCAATCTAACTTCAAGTCGTTGCATAGATAGCTCGCGACGATTTGTCTTCCGCGGTTGCTCATGAAGCCGGTCAGTCGAAGTTCATGCATGTTGGCATCCACAAAGTCGACACCGGTTTTTCCCTGTGTCCATTGTTGCAATGCTTCGTTGTTTTGAATGGTCTTGGGCGGCCGATTTTGAATTCCGCCTTTAAGAAAAAACAGGTTCTTGTGCTTCTTCATGGAGTATCGGAAGTAGTCGCGCCAAATCAATTCGAAGATGAGCCAATATGTGGAGTCATTAGCTCCATGCAGGTGCTCATATTCTTTCACCATGAAGTATATCGTGCGTGGTGAAATGCAGCCCAGCGCTAACCAAGGAGAGAATTTGGAAGAATAATCGGCACCCAACATACCATTGCGTGTCTCTTTGTAGTTCGATAAACAACCGGAGTCGAGTAAATAGTGACGCGCCCGTTTCAATGCTTCCTGTTCACCACCCTTGAAGGCCATGACCGCTCGGCTGTCGGCAACGGGAATCTCAATATCTAGGCTTGCTAATGATGGAAGTGGAGTCGGTTGTAAATCGGGGGTGGGAATTGCGATGGGCATTGCAAACTCTTTTCTCACGTCGGCATCTCGTTCGGTCCGTTTGCGGAAATCCGTAAATACATCCGGAATATCGCGCACCCCGAATGGCAAATCGTTGGGGTGAAAAAGGGTAGAAGTGCTTGTCGTTGTCCATTCAACACCTATGGCATTTAGCGATTGTGCAACCGCAGCTTGAGCAGACAACTCATAGTTACCCACTTCTTTTTTTGCGAAGACTTCTGAAACATGGAACTCTTTTGCAATTGTTGGAATTACATCCTCTGCTTTGCCCATGATTACTTGCAAGTGGGCATTGAAACCGAGCAGTGAAAGCTGCAAGTCTGCAAGGGATTCGAGTAGAAATTGCAAGCGTCTTGGCCCTGTACGTTTAAAACCGAACTGCTCTTGTTGCATAGCTTCCCAATCGAAGCAATACACAGGAACAACGGACTCATGCTTTTGCAACGCTTCGTGCAACAGCGCATTATCTCTCAACCTCAGATCGGTCGTAAACCAAACCATTGCAACTTCTCTTTTCATAGATTGATAAACACCCCGTGTTGGTTGAATGTTCGCGATGGATGATTATAGGATAGTAGGATTGTAGGGGGACAACCTTCAACCTTCAACTTTCAGCACGTACCTTCGCATTCCATGCAAGGCAAACCAATCCAAACACTCACGGCAGCAACGCTGGATGAAATGCAAGCCGCAGCCAATACCCTCTTGGAGATTTTTCCCGAAGGCGGTCATTTCGCGGTCTACGGAGAAATGGGAGCCGGTAAAACAACTTTCATACAGTGCATCTGCAAAGCACTGAATTTGCCCTTCGCAGGGAGTCCCACCTTTTCATTGGTGAACGAATACACCCTGGACGATGGACGTAAGCTCTATCACTTCGATTTGTACCGCCTGAACAGCGAACAAGAACTGAACGCTATTGGGTTTGAAGAATACCTGGACACTGGGTCATACCTGTTTGTTGAGTGGCCTCAGATTGCAGCTGTTTACACGGAGGCCATGTACAGGCTCACAATAACCGACGACGGAGGGGTGAGGCGGATTCGGTTTTAAATGGCGAATGGCGAATGATGAGTGGCGAATGGCGAGTGACTAGAGGTCGTAATTGCAGAGCCCACGGCTTCAGTCGTGGGAAATTGGAAGGCCGCTCGCCCCCTCTAATCCTTCAATCCTTTTATCCTTCAATCCTCAATTAATGCGCTGCCGGTGCATGCGTTGTATCCGCATGAGCACCTTCAGTTGCGACCGCGTGCGTAGTATCTGAGTGAGCTTCGGCAGGAGCGGCAGCAGGCGCCTCAACCTTTTTGGCCACGTCCAATTTCGCGCTCAGGCGCTCAGCAGGGGCATCCATCTTGTGGTTCAGGTTGGTGAAAAGCAAGGAAACTGCTATGGTAGCAGGAAGGATGATCCACAAAATAGTGCGCTCGTGTGATGAGTGGTTTGTGTCGTGATTGGCCATGGTTTCTTTCGGTTTGTGGCGCCAAAAATAATAGAAAGCAGGTGTTCCGACAATGGATTTCCTTTCAACAATCTGCGGTCAAAACCTGACCAATATCCTCTTTCAAAGAGGTTGATAGCAGCGTATATTGCCCATTAGGAACCCATAACCACCTGCCATCCATGGATAATAAGAAAGACGCAATGCGCGCATTGGCGAAAGAGGCCGCTCTCATGCCACAGGAAGAATTAGTTGCTGTGCATAAAAGGCATTCACGCCTGACAATCGGCATTCCCCGCGAAACCTCTTTTCAGGAGCGCCGTGTAGCCTTGGTGCCCGAAAGCGTTGCCTTATTAGTCAACAACGGACACGAAGTGGTGGTAGAGACCAATGCAGGCAAGGAGTCGAACTTTCAAGATCACGATTACAGTGAGGCAGGCGCCCGCATTGTATACTCGCCGGAGGATGTGTTCAAGAGTGAAATCATTCTGAAAGTGGCTCCGCCCAGCATGGCAGAAATTGAAATGATGCCGGGTAAGCAGCATCTTATATCGGCCTTGAACCTGCCCACGCAAAAAGCGGAAACCTTTCATGCGCTATCGGCCAAGAAAATAACCGCAGTAGCCTGGGACTACATTCGCGATGAAACGAACATTTACCCTGTGGTGCGCGCCATGGGTGAAATAGCAGGAAATACATCGGTGTTGATTGCCGCAGAGTATCTGAGCCATTCAAGCGGCG
>CALQJP020000168.1 GCA_943330925.2 Chryseobacterium gleum | reverse complement strand
TGGTTCGCATATCGAACAGCGACAGCAGCGCAATTGACCTTGCCGAGGAACTCCTGAACACCTATGCGCTGGACATGGAAGTTACCTATCGACTAAAAAAATGCCTTACTGCACTCGAGAACTTTGAGTTTGAAGAAGCACAACATCATTTAAGCTCATGAATTCAATCATAGAACAACGGACAGAAAAACCGCTTCTCCTGGTTATTGATGACTCTGCAGAAAACCTGCAGGTATTGAATGCATTGCTCAAAGATGACTATCGACTAAAGCTGGCAAAAAGCGGCGCCAAAGGGATCGAGATAGCGCAACAGCATCCGCAACCCGATTTGATATTACTCGATGTGATTATGCCCGAAATGGACGGGTTTCAAGTGTGTGAAAACTTAAAAGCTGACCCACAAACATCTCCCATTCCGGTCATTTTCCTCACCGCGCTCAACGAGGTTGCGGATGAGACCAATGGGTTTCGAAAGGGAGGTTCAGACTTTATCACGAAGCCATTCAACCCCGATATTGTAAAAGCGCGCATCAGCACGCACATTGAATTGCAGCGTGAACGAAAAAAATCAAACGAACTGTTGCGTGTATTGCTGCCCGAAGCAGTAGTGAACGACCTGATACAACACGGCGTTCACAAACCGCAGATTAAAGAAAACGTAAGCATCCTCTTCTGCGACTTTGTGGGCTTCACCGCCATCAGCGCTCAGTTGACACCCGAAGAGCTCATCCGAGAGTTATCGGAAATCTTTAGCGCCTTCGACAGTATTTGCGAAGAAAATAAGACCACGCGCATCAAGACCATTGGTGACGCGTACATGGCTGTATCGGGCATTCATTCACCCGCCTCGGAGCACGCCGAACAATTGGTGAGCACCGCCCTTTCTTTTATTGAGTTTCTCGAAAATCGCAACCTCGAAAGCAGTCAGCACTGGCATTGCCGCATAGGGGTGCACTCCGGGAAAGTTATTGCTGGTATCATCGGAAAAACAAGATTTATCTATGACGTAGTGGGCGACGATGTGAACATCGCAGCGCGCGTAGAATCGGCAGGAACGCCCATGGCAGTGACGATTAGCCCAGCAACACATTCCATGATCGGAAATCGTTTTCACACGAGCAGCGCAGGCATTGCGAACTTAAAGGGTAAAGGAGAAATGGAATTGTTCAAAGTCAACGGTCGAGCCTATTGACCTGCGAGCCGTCTGCGCACAAAGAGCAGATTATTCTCTAGCCCATTGCTCCGAAGTTTACGAGAAGAGGCCGTTTTGTATTGATGCGCCTGCAAAAAAGAGAGCTGCAGTTCATCCCAGCGCGTGCGATCGCTCATTTCACCGCAAGTCTTCAACTCCAAATAGAGGAACTCAGCAATAGCGACAAAATCTTCGCGACCCAAGTAATCCAGGTCAGCATCGCAGATAATAGATTCAAGCAAGGTCTTGGGTTGCTGCGGAATCTTGGTAACCATTATTAAACGAGCGATGTGCTCCTTATCTTCTGTCGAAATTTCAGAGTCGGCAGCTTCACTCAAGAATATCTCCACACCTGCTGCCTCATGGTTGGCGCGCTGCACAAGGAAGCCAATATCATGATACAAAGCCGCCAGTTTCAGCAAATCGATTTCAGCAGCACTCACACCTTCGCGGTAAGCTATTTCTTGGCACTGACGAATTACATCTTCTGTGTGCCGGCTGTCGTGATAGAGGTACTTAACGTTCAGGTCGAAACGAAGGCGTTGCATTACGCTTCCGTAGTGTTGATCATAGAAAGACTTGACTGCGCTCATTTCCTGACTAGCCTGGTGCTGCAATTGATTTCGCAGTAAAAGTAAACAAGATGTTTAGATTTGCATCAAATAACGCCTTATGCAGCTTAAAAAAATCCTGATTCCATGCGACCTCAAAGAAGAGAGCTTTGTTGCTTTGCACCATGCCAGCCACATTGCTACACTTTCCGGAGCTGAAATAGCCCTCCTTCACCTGGAGTTCAGCGACCGTGCACTGGAGTCATCCAAGGCCGCTTTGGATGTTTGGGCCGAGCGCTTGAGAGCTACATTCAATGGCACCGTAACAACCCACGTTCGCAAAGGAGGGGTTGTAGGTGAAATACCCGCCTTCGCAAAAGAGCAAGAATGTGGACTCGTAATCATGCCAACCCATGGCATGCGAGGAATGCAGAAGTTGACAGGAAGCCTTGCATTGCGCGTAGTATCTGAATCGCACATTCCATTTATTATCGTGCAGGAAAGGGCCATTCGCCCGCATGGCTATAAAAAGCTCGTTATTCCGGTTGACTACCGCCATCAGCTGCTTGATGAAGCCAAAGCCTTTGTTCAATTGGCAAAACTCTTCGCAGGAGAAGTGCATCTCGTATTGAAGCGTGTGAATGCAGAAGTAATGGATGAAACCATGCTTGACGGACTGAAAAAACTATTCGAAGAAAATCACATCGGTATTACACTTCACGAGGTGCACCATGCCACGCATTTTACGAAAGAACTCGTTCGCTATGCAGCATCGATTGAAGCAGATTTGATTTGTGCTATCAATTTCAGTTACGAATATCTGTACACGCTTTTCCCGCGCACCGAAGAGGAAGATTTGATTTACAACGATCCGCAGATTCCCGTTCTGCTTATTACACCGCAAAATCAAGACGAGGTTATTTACAACATCCCCATGCGTTTCTAATTGCGCACATCGGGAAATTTCTTTGCCAGGCCGCGTTCAACCGTGTAAATCACATACACCACAATGAACAGGAGAGTTGCGATGAGTAAGAGTACCTGTACTCCCTCTTTGAGCTGAAGAACCCAACCTGCGATAAAGAGCAGCAATCCGCCAAAGCCGGCCACTACCATCCTGCGCGACGATACGCGCTGAGCGTATTTCCATGCATCAACCGATTGCATGGATCGACGCGTTCTATATCCATATAGCGGATTGATTTTTCGCGGCGGATACTTAGCCATAAGCAATCCTGCAATTATAAAAACTACGGATAACACAAGTTGTGGAAGAAACATAGTCCTAAATCTTAACCAACAGAATAACAAGAATAGAAAGAGCCCCACAACTCCTAAATTCCACGAACGGGGAGTTAACAACCGTCAAGTATTAATTAATTCCTCTTGACATGTGTTAAGACTTCGGGGGCTTTTGAAATTGTCGGAGAACATTGCAACTACCTTAGCAAAAACGAACCATTCTATGACCCTTTCTACATTGCAATCAAGTATCCGTGTAGTATTGCTTTTGACCACGGTATTAGTAGCGCAAACACTCTCATTCGGCCAGTCTTCAGTGGCACGCCAGTGGAGCGAAACGCAATTAAGCTGCATTCGCAAGTACTTTGCAAAACCTACCGTGCATGCCCGCCATCTGTCGCATGTATCGATAGCGATGTATGATGCATGGGCCGTTTATGACAATGAGGCCCAACCCTATTTGCTGGGGCAAACCTGGGGTGGTTTCAACTGCCCTTTCAATGGCATTCCCATGCCGGCAGACGGCGATTTGCTCGCAGCTCAGGAAAAGGCGATCAGTTATGCAGCCTATCGCACACTTTGGAATCGCTACACCATTTTTGCTCCGGGTGCCAACTTGCTTACCATTCAGGGTTACCTGAACGACCGCATGGCACTGCTGGGATATGACACAGGAATCACCTCGACCGATTATTCTGATGGTGACCCGGCCAAACTCGGGAACTATATCGCAGCCAAGCTGCAGGAGTTTGCCTTGATAGATGGTTCTAACCAACAATTGAACTATGCCAACACTCAATACGCGCCCATCAACGGACAATTGCAACCGGCTTTTCCAGGCAATCCTCAAGTAGAAGACCCCAACAGGTGGCAAACTCTTGTTCTGGATCAATGCGTTGATCAAAATGGGATTGAGATTCCGTGCCTTCCCGGGGCTGGCGTGCCAGCCCTCTCGCACGAATGGGGCAATGTCATTCCGTTTGCGCTAACCGAAGATCAGGCCGATACGCTTGTGCGCGATGGATTGAACTGGAAAGTATATCTCGATCCCGGACCTCCACCCTATTTGGACACTACTGTTCAAACGGGATTGGATGAAAGCTTCTTCAAGTGGGGGTATGTCATGAACATCATATGGCATTCGTTCCACAACAATGACGACGGAGTAATGGTTGATGCTTCACCCAACAATATTGGTGGTTTGAACATCACATCGAACGCGCAACTGCCACAAACCTTTGAAGATTATCAAGCGTTTTACAACCTCTACGAAGGAGGAGTGAACGACCCCGGTCATGCCATCAATCCGGCCACAGGAGCTCCTTACGAAGCTCAACTGGTACCGCGCAAAGACTTCACCCGTGTGCTCTCTCAGTATTGGGCCGATGGACCAACATCGGAAACACCTCCCGGCCATTGGTTTAAGTTGTTCAACGAAGTAGAAGACAAGATGGACCTCTTGGGCATTGAGAAAAAATGGATGGGAGAAGAGACCGTAAGCGACCTTGAGTGGGACATCAAAGGATATTTCGCATTGGGCGGAGGCATTCACGATGCAGCCATTGCATGCTGGGGAACGAAAGGATACTACGACTACACGCGCCCTATCATGGCCATTCGCTGGATGGGTGTGAAGGGGCAAAGCACCGACGCGAACCTGCCGCATTACCACCCTGCAGGATTGCCGTTGATACCAGGCTACATCGAACTGGTGCAAGAAGGCGACACGCTAGCCGGTGCGAATAATGAGAACCTCTACAAAATCAAAATCTACTCTTGGAAAGGGCCATTCGCAGCTACGGGTCAAGACGGTGCGGGTTGGTTGCTGGCTGAAAACTGGTGGACCTATCAAACCGCAGGATTCGTGACACCTCCTTTCGCTGGCTATTACTCGGGGCACTCCACCTATTCGCGCACGGGTGCAGAAATCATGACCCTTATTACAGGCGATGAATATTTCCCGGGTGGCATGGCCGAGTTCGTAGCTACGCAAGACGAGTATCTAATGGCCGATGACGGTCCATCTGCAACGGTGAAATTGCAATGGGCTACCTACCGCGACGCTTCTGATCAGTGCAGTGTCTCTCGTATTTACGGCGGACTGCACCCACCACAAGACGACATTCCGGGCCGCAAAGTGGGACTTATCGTAGGTCCTCAGGCGGTGAACAAAGCGAATGAGTTCATCCATGCGAATCCGCCTCAAGTAGCGGTTAATTACAGCGCTCCTGCCGTATCGGATATGAACGTAAACGGACTGTGGTATATGGATGTTCAATTCGATAAAACGATGGACACGCTGGTTACTCCGCAACTCATTTTCTTGAATGCCGAGGCAGCGAATACACTGACTTTCTCGTCGGGCTATTGGCTGAATGACCAAACCTACCGAGCAACCTATTCAGTGGTTGACTTGAACGTGACTCTTACTGCATTGGCTGTAAGCATTCAACAAGCAAGAGATACAGAAGGCGTGACGAACGTACCTGCTGTTGGCGCTCCTTTCACTATCGACACCCAGAATCCGGCAGGTGTTGCCAGCATTTTCGGCGCTGAATCGGTGTTGAATGAGTTGGCTGTTTCAACGAATGCTGAAGTAGATATTTTGATTGAGTTCAGTGAAGCGATGAATCAGGATGTAGAACCTCTAATTACGGTATTGGGTGTCGACGCAAATGCAGGTTTGACGCTAAGCGCAACGAGCAACTGGACAAGCTCAACCACCTACCGCGCTGTTTTTGTTTTGACAGATACGGATGTGGAAATCCTGAATGCCGACATTGAAATTGCAGGTGCTCAAGATGAAGCAGGAAATGATCAGCTTATTACAATGCTCAACGATGTACTTAACATCGACACGCAGGCACCACAAGGAGTTGTGACCAGCAATTACGACGTTATAACTGATGCTGACTCAGGTCAAACATTGATTATCTCAGTGGTATGCGACACCCCGATGAACACGAATGCTGC
>CALQJP020000167.1 GCA_943330925.2 Chryseobacterium gleum | reverse complement strand
TTGGCACATACGATTCAGAACAGCAACGCACAGAGTGTTTTGATGTGATGCTCACCATGGGTAACAATGATTTGAAGTCGTATATCGAAGTTAACTCGCCTTCTACCGGAGTGGTACAAGAGCGACCAATCTATACGAACGTCAGCAATGGAATCGGGTTGTTTGCATCACGAGGAACGCGCAACTTAATCAGTTTGCCGCTTGTTGCATTTGATAACAATAACCAACCGAATGCAGGTAATTTACGTGCGCTTGTTCAAAGCGAATACACAGCGGCACTCAATTTCTGCGATCCGAACGGTTCTTCTGATTTCCCCTGCGGAAACTAATTTATTGCTTCATAAAACTCGCCTGAAGCAGCGTGTTCTCATGCTGCAAACGGATGAAGTAGATTCCTGCAGGAAGTGCATCAACAGCTATGCGGTTGCTCATTAAAGTGCCCTCTTGCACGCTTTTGCCTACAGCGTTGAAAATGGAGTATAAGTCGTTCGCAGAAGCATTCACAATTTGCAATTCTCCATTGGTAGGGTTCGGAAATACGCTCAATGCAGCAGCGGTGTGTTCGTTCATTCCAACTCCGAGGTCGGCGGTGCGTGCGGTAAGTTGTGCTCCGCCAATTCCACCCGCCGTAGATACAATTTCTAACACCGGAACTTTGAATTCGGTACTAATCCATTGGTAGGTGGTGTTGTCTTTGGGAAACTGAAACCCGAATGGAATGCCATTGAAATTAACCGCTACAGAGTCGAATCCGGTGAGAGTAGATTTTACGCGAAGGACATCAAATGATTGTCCGTAGATATTGAGCGTGCCCCACCCGTCGCATTCGTAGTTGCGGTATTGATCCGTGCCGTAGTAGGCTATTGTAGGAACTTCGAGCTCCAGCACAGAATGCGTATTTCCTGAAGCGGGGTAGGTAAGTGGTAAATCGTAAATGATGTCCCGCTCATTGTATTGGGCATTGAGAGGCACACCCGAAACAGTCGCAACTATTCCGGTCATGGCATAAACACCACCGCTGTTCTTGTATATCTGATAGGCGTTCTCGATGCTGATAAGCGGATTGTCGATAAGCGCGGCTCCAATTCCAAAATCCGAATTGTAATCGGGAAACAGGGGGCTATTGAAAAACAACTGATCCAAGAGTGATAAAGAACTAAGATCCGCACACTCGGTTCCTGCATCAAGCGCTCCAGCCTGAATAACATCATCGCCGAATGTCCAGGTGTAATTGGCACCGGTTGCATCCAAATCTACATCAGTCAGCAACGTGGCTGCGCGTGTAAATAACAGATCACCGGCATTGGGAAGGTGGTTGCTGTTAATCGTGATTTGTGAAGCGGCTGGCAGAGCAGCAAAGCAGAGCAGATTGAGTAAGATTTTTTTCATAAGAATGGAATCAATGTGTGCAAGGTATATCAAATACAAGACAAGGCAACTCCATCTTTGGTGTTCGGTTTCGAAATGATGCCGAATAAGGTTGAAAAGTTGTGAGCAAAAGGTTGCGAGTTGCACACATACACCCACCAATGTAGATTCTATATTAGCCCCGCGTTAACACGCCAATCTAAATTAACCGGCCAACCATTCTGCTCATGTTTCTGGACAAATACGACTACGTCATTCTCGATATCATTCAAACCTACAAGAAGAACAACAAGAACGAACTCATCAAGTTGAGTCAGTTGGAAACTGCTTTTTGGAGTAGAATAGAACATGATGACGCTTCTTCAACCCGAAGCGCGCAGCTCGGTGAACGCGTTGCGAATTTGTATCTCGATGGTTACATCATGAATAAGAACAACTCCGGTTATAGACTTACCAAGAAAGGTAAAGAGGAGTTGTCGTTTCAGGAAATGGAGGTTTAGAAAACGCTCCGTCTTACCAGTTATTATTTTCCAATTCTCGCTGAAGGCCTATCATCTTGATGGCCGTGATGGCAGCCTCTGTGCCCTTGTTTCCTTTGCTGCCGCCACTGCGAGCAATGGATTGCTCTTCTGTGTCGTCGGTAAGCACACCAAATATCACGGGTTTACCGGTTTGTAGGGCAAGCTGTTGTATTCCATTGGCGCATGCCTGACTGACAAAATCAAAATGTGCGGTTTCCCCGCGAATCACACACCCCAAACAGATAACCGCTTCCGGCTTGTGATTATCAAAAAGCATGTGAGCACCCAAGGCTAGTTCGAAGCTTCCCGGAACATGGGCAACAAGTATGTTTTTGCTACTTACGCCACAATCGGTAAGAGCGTCGACACACCCCTTTAAAAGATTGGATGTGATGTGATCGTTCCATTCAGAAACAACAATCCCGATGCGCATCGAGTGTGCATCGGGAAGATGTTCTTTGTTGTAAGAAGAAAGGTCTACAGTTGCCATGCGACTAGCCCTTCGCCTTCAAGTAGGAGAGGAGCTTTTCAGCTTCACCATATTCTTGTGAACGCTTGTCGTAATTATCAACTACGTATTGAAGCAACGCGATAGCCTTGGAGTTGTTTCCAAGCTCCATATACACCTTGCTGGCTTTCAGATTGTAGAGCGGACCTGTGAAATCGCGGCTAGCGCTTGAGTTCGCTTGTTTAGCTGCTTTTTCAAGCCATGATGCACCTTGCTCGAGGTCATTTGACATCACATACATGTCGCCGATGCATCCTGTAAGTTCAACACTCATAGCCTCATCACCGAAGCTTGCTTGTTTAAAATGCTCCAATGCGGTGTTGTAATCTTTAGCAATGTCGCGGTAGTAAACACCACACCAAAAATGTGCGCGAGCTGCCACCTTAGTTCCGCTGTAGTTTGCGGCAATTGCTTCGTAGCCTTCGAAATTGGCATCACCCAAAACAGCCAAACGGATAGAGTCCATCTCTACCAGTAAGTCTGCACGAACTGCTGCATTTGAAGCTTCCACTTCACGGGGCTTTTTGTAGAGAAATTGGAAAGCGAAAAATCCGCCCAAAACCAATACGATAGCACCCATTCCAATCGAAATGGCTTTGCGGTTCTGTTCGAAGAATTGTTCAGTTTTAGAGGCTACTTGTTGAAAGTCAACTAAGGTCTCTCCTGTGTTAGCGTCTTGTTTTGACATATTTTTCAATGTTATGCGGCCGCAAAAATAAACGATTTATGCTTTCATCTGACAAATCTGATTACAAGGACATCTATACTCCCTATTTTTGACCTGATATCGTTGCCCTTGAATCATCTACTCCCCATGAAATACCTTGTTTATCTGTTGTCGCTACTTGGATTGTTGGGGGTTGGTTTTTCTGCTCACGGTCAATATCAAAGCTTGTTGTGGAAGGTTTCCGGCAATGGTTTGACAAAGCCCTCGTATTTGTATGGCACCATGCACATAAGCGGCAAACTGGCGTTTCAGTTGGGGGATCCATTTTACGATTGCATACAGTCGGCTGATGTTGTAGCGCTCGAGCTGGAGCCCGAGGCCTGGTTAGACGCATTGTTCCGAGATCCGCAGGTTGCTTCATGGCTCGGTAGTCAAGAGCTCGAAGAGAGTTACTACGACGAGTATGCAACCGAAACCGACTCTCCGTTGCCTAATCTCCACGGCTATTGGAGTATTGGTGGTGGTCTGAATGCCTACGAGCGGGTTCGCGAGGCGTTACTCTATGAACCTGACATCCTCAACTATCTCATGTTTCGGTATGGCGATGGCGACGCTTCAATCGACTTTGAAGAGGATACTTGGTTGGATATGCACATTTATCAAGTGGCCAAGAAAATGGGACTTGAGACAATCGGCCTGGAGACCTATGAGCAAAGCGACGAGTTCATCCGAAAAGCGAGTGCTGCTGATGCTCAGGAAATGGATCAACGCGAGTGGGACGAGGGAGACATCAACGAGTATGAGGAGTTGAGCAGACAGCTCGAACCTGCTTACCGACGACAAGATCTTGACTTGATTGACTCCTTGACTCGCAATGCAAGCAGCGATGCATTTCGAACGTACATTTTGCTGGAACGAAACAAACTGTTCGTGCGCAATATCGATAGTTTGTTTCATGCAGGTAAATCAGTATTCGCGGCTATGGGCTGCGCGCATTTGCCTGGGGAAGGCGGTGTGATCGAAACCTTGCGGGAATTGGGTTACGATGTTACTCCACTCAACAAGGGAAGCCGCAATGCCAAGCGACGCAAAGAAATTGATAAGCGTATATATGATAGGCCATTCGTGCCTTTTACAACGCCCGATGGTGTGGTTTCGGTGAGCGCTCCGGCCCAGGTATATCATACGCGTGCCACGAAGGAGTCAACTACCTGGCTTTGCCTCGATATGGCCAACGGGGCAAATTACTCGCTAACTCGTTTGAAGTCATACAACGCAATTACGGGTTATACTAGTTCTGATTTGCTCGCTATCATTGATAGTTTACTCTACGAAACGGTGGCAGGTGAAGTGATTTCCAGGAAGGCAATCAAGGTGGGACGTTATGCGGGAATTGATGTCGTTAACAAAACACGCAGGGGTGAATATCGGAGGCAGCAAATTGTTGTGATGCCGGATGAAATCATCGTGCTCAAACTCGCAGCACCCGGCGATAAGGTGAAAGCAGGTTTCGGTGCTGAGTTTTTTGATAATCTTCAAATCAATCAATCCGAATCATCCGACAACGAATGGACGTCGCCGGATGGAACGATTCGTGCGAACCTTCCTTCCCGTGGGATATCGTATGATCAGGTCTCGGATGTCAACGGGAGTCCCGATTTCGAAGTGGTTTCAACCGACTCAAAGAATAATGCGTACTACACTATTCAGCGCCATGTAATTGAAACGCCCGGCTTTCTCGATGAAGACACCTACGAGTTGCAGCGTTTAATGCGCGCTTTTGCAGAAGACAGAAATCTTGAGCTGGATGCGTTCAGATTAACCCAGCACCAGGGGCTTGCGGCGATTGAGGCCGAGTTCGCGGGATTGAAAGAGATGGGTGAATCACAGAATGAGCGTGTGCATGCGATGTTTGTTATGAATGCCCTCAGCTACCTGGCACTTTCTACAAACGAGTCGGATGAATCGGCACGCCGCAAATGGTTCGACTCTTTTCAAATGAAGAATCCTCAATCGGGAACAGGTCATTCCTATCAGAATAACGAATTGTATTTTTCGACACAATTGCCTTACGTTCCTCTGGAAAGCACATCCTCTATGGATGCGATGCTTTTCAATGCTGATCTCGAAGTCGAGGCGAATTCGCCTTTTGGTACCAATGCTTCTCTAACCCTGAATGCCCCTCTCAGCGCAGAATCAATGCTGGTGGATTTTCAGCGGTATCATGAATTTTCGGACGGAGAGGACAAGAATGCATTTCTGAATGATAAGCGCGCGCTTGTTTTGGGGATTGATATGAAGCTTATTTCAGAGCGCGTTCAATGGAGTGATTCCGGGGCCAATTTTGAGTTTGTTGTTGGAGATACGGGCACTACCAAACGATTCTTGCATCGCATGGTTCTGCACAACAAGTCGTTCTATCATCTTTCTGCCTGTTATGACTCGATTGTAGGTTTATCTGATTTTCATCGAACTGCGTTTGAAACCTTCCGTTCAACCGACACGCTCTTTCCATATCCACACTTCCAATCGCGCGATGCTGCTTACTTCGACGCTTTGGTCTCTGTCGATTCATTGCAGCGAATGCGCGCATTGCAGATCACGGGCGAAATGGATTTTACGGCAGAATCGGCAGCCAGGATGCGCAACCTGTTGAAGCACTTGCCTTATTTCACAGGTGAAGATGCTGTGCATATTCAGTCCAAGTTGCTATCCGGGCTAGCGGCTGATACATCAGCTCAAAACATCGATTTTCTCGTGCGAGAGTTCAATGCATTTCCGGATAGCGCAGAGTATCAGTTTGAGCTGCTTTCGGCATTGTTGCGAATGAAAACTGCCAGGGCCTGGCGCATCTATGCAAAATTGGTGGTCGAAGAACCGCCTATTGTGTTTGATGAGCTGGGCGGCAGCGGCTG
>CALQJP020000166.1 GCA_943330925.2 Chryseobacterium gleum | reverse complement strand
TGTATGTGTTTGCAAAGGCTTGCCTGCCGGACTTGGCGAACCCGTGTTCGATAAACTTCACGCAGTGCTCGCACATGCGATGCTTTCCATCAACGCGGCTCAAGGGTTTGAATTGATCGATGGTTTTGCCTGCACTCACTTGAACGGTTCTGAAAACAACCTGCGTGCAAGTGGGGTTTCCGGTGGAATATCGAATGGCAATGACCTCGTGTTTCGCGTTGCCTTTAAACCCGTTTCGACCATTCGCAAAGCGCAACAAGCGCGCAATACCGCAGGCGAAGAAGTGGTGTTGGAAGCAGCAGGGCGTCACGACCCGTGTGTGTTGCCGCGTGCAGTGCCTATTGTTGAAGCCATGGCGGCCTTGGTGCTTGCCGATATGCAGTTGCTTCAAGGTCGATAATTACGATTCGCTCACCTCAAATTCAATCTCCGCAATTTCTTGAAGCTCTTTCAAGGCTTCCGTTTCAATATTCACTTTGTTGAAGTTGTTGGATGGTAATAGCAACTCACTTTGCTCGTGGATAACACGCATGCGCACTTGCGTTTTGCCTGTTCCGTTTTTCAACGTTGTGGCAATTCGCTCAATGAGGTCGTCGTTCAATTTGTGCATGGGGATGATGATGTCGAGGTAGCGACCCATCTTGGCACGAATGTCACCCAGTAATTCAATTTTGTTGATTCGGAATTCCAGTGCGTTCGTATCCTGACCGAATCTCTTCTGCTGAACACGCCCGACAACGAATAGCTTTCCGCCCCGAGCAATGAGGTGCCGAAATTTCAGCCAGTCCTCACCGAACATCATGAAATCAGATGTGGTTTCATAATCTTCCAGCTTGAAGCTTCCATAGAGATTGCCGTTTTTCGCGGTCTTCTCGATGACATCCACAACAGTTCCTGCAAGCTTCAGCTCCCGACCATTCACGGTTTCGAGGGTCTGCAGCAGCGACAATCCGCCTTTGCTGCAGAACGTGCTTACTTCCAAACTAAAATCGTCGAGTGGGTGACCGCTGATGAACATGCCGATCACATCCTTCTCTTTTGAAAGCTGTGTCATGGTGTCCCACGGTTCAACTTTCGGTGGCTGAGGTTCGGTGATGTTTGCTTCGGCACTATCGCCAAAGAGCGAAACCTGCGAGGTGTTGTTGTTCTCACGAACGGCATTGGCATATTTCACCAGCGTTTCACCGAACGTCTCGTTTTTACCATCGGGGGCAAAGTAGGCGGCACGATCAATCCCGAATGCATCGAGAGCGCCGGCCAGCGCCAGGTGTTCGATGGTTCTCTTGTTCGATGCTCTCGCATCCACACGCCCTAGAAAATCATAGATGGTGCTGATGCGGCCTTTTTTCTGCTCTGCAATGATGCTTTCCACTGCATTCTCTCCAACACCTTTCACAGCCGCAAGTCCAAAACGGATCTCTCCCTTGTCGTTCACGCTGAAGAGCGATTTCGATTCATTCACGTCAGGACCTAAAACCGGTATCGATTGCTTCTTGCATTCTTGCATGAAGAAACTTACCTGCTTGATGTCGCTCATGTTGTTGCTCAATACCGCTGCCATGTATTCGGCGGGATAGTGCGCCTTCAAGTAGGCTGTTTGGTAGGCTATCCAGGCATAGCAAGTGGAGTGCGACTTGTTGAAGGCGTAGCTCGCAAAGGCTTCCCAGTCGGTCCAGATCTTCTCGAGTTTGTCTGCCGGGTGTCCGTTGCCTGTTGCTCCTTCAACGAATTTGCCTTTCATTTTATCGAGCACGTCCTTCTGCTTTTTACCCATTGCCTTACGCAGTACGTCGGCTTCTCCCTTTGTGAAGCCTGCAAGCTTTTGCGAAAGCAACATCACCTGCTCTTGATACACCGTAATACCGTAAGTATCTTTCAGGTATTCTTCCATTTCAGGCAAGTCGTAGGCAATCGGCTCTTGTCCGTTTTTACGTCGCACGAAAGATGGAATGTATTCGAGCGGACCCGGACGATACAATGCGTTCATCGCAATGAGGTCATCAAACACGGTTGGCTTGAGGTCCTTCATGTACTTCTGCATACCGTCACTTTCGTACTGGAAGATGCCTACGGTGTGGCCTCGCTGGAAGAGTTGGTAGGTGAGTTCGTCGTCGATGGGAATGGCTTCAATGTCTATCGTGATATCGTGTCGTTGCTTGATGATGCGCAAGGCGTCTTTAATCAACGTGAGCGTCTTCAACCCCAAGAAGTCCATCTTCAGCAAGCCCGCGCTTTCCACTACGGAGTTGTCGAACTGCGTGCAAAACATGTCGCTGTCTTTGGCGGTCGACACGGGCACATAGTTCGTAATAACATCAGGGGTTATGATTACGCCACATGCGTGGATTCCTGTGCTGCGCACCGATCCTTCCAAGATGCTTGCAAGCTTCACCACACGGCCTTCGTGTGAGTTTTCGGCTGCAATGGCGCGCAATTGCTTTGCATTCTGCAGGTCCTCACCGCTGAGTGCGTCACTGAGTTTTTTGTCGTCCCACTTCAACAGGTCGCTCAGGTCCTGGTTGTCGGGCATGAACTTGGCAATGCGATCGGTGTCGGGCAGCGGCAATTCGATAACGCGGCCCGCATCGCGAATGGCTGATTTGCCGCCCATGGTGCCGTAGGTAATAATCTGCGCCACCATGTTCGTTCCGTATTTGTTCCGAACGTAGTCGATGACTTTATCGCGACCTTCATCGTCGAAGTCGATATCGATATCGGGCATGCTTACACGCTCAGGGTTGAGGAAACGCTCAAACAGGAGTTGGTACTTGATGGGGTCGACATTCGTAATCCCAATGCAATAGGCTACGGCGCTTCCTGCGGCACTTCCGCGGCCGGGTCCAACGCTAACGCTCATTTCGCGAGCCTTGTTACAGAAGTCCTGTACAATCAGGAAGTAACCGGGATAGCCGGTATTGGCAATCGTGGCCAACTCAAAATCGAGTCGTTCGCGTATTTCATCTGAAACGGTTCCGTATCTCTTTTCGGCACCCACGTAGGTGAGATGGCGAAGGAAGTTGTTTTCGCCGCGCTTACCTCCGTCGGTCTCGTCGAGCGCGTCTTGAAATTCCGTCGGGATGTCGAATTTGGGGAGCAATACTTCGCGCGAAAGTTTGTACTGTTCGCAGCTGTCGGCGAGCACTCGCGTGTTGGTGATGGCTTCCGGCAAATCGGCAAACAACGTTGCCATTTCCAGCGGCGTTTTCAAATAGTATTGGTTGTTGGGAAGTCCCAAGCGAAACTCGCGGCCGCGTTTGCCAATGTATTTTTTCGGGCGAGAAACAAACTCGCCTTCGCGCACACACACCAACGCATCCTGCGCCTCGCTGTCTTTTTGCTCGGTGTAATACGATGAGTTGGTTGCAATGTATTTTACGTTGTGCTTGTCGCAAAAGCCGAGTATGATGCGGTTCACGTGCTCTTCTTCCTCCAATCCGTGACGCATGATTTCAGCGTAGAAGTTCTCTCCGAATTGTTCTTTCCACCACACGAATGCTTCTTCTGCTTTCTCTTCTCCTTCGTTGAGGATTTTGAATGCCACTTCGCCGTACATGCCACCGGTGAGTGCAATGATGTCTTCTTTGAATTGTAGCAACGTATTGCGGTCGATGCGCGGAACGTAGTAGGAACCTTGCGTATGCGCGAGCGACGACAAGTGTGCGAGGTTGTGATAGCCTTTCTTGGTCTTCGCAAGCAACACAACTTGAAATCCGTTGTCTTGATTTTTCTTGTCGTGCATGTCGCGACAGAGATTCACCTCACAACCAACAATAGGCTTCATCTCCGATTTTAGTGCCGCACTCACAAATTGAAATGCGGCCATCATATTGGCGTGGTCAGTAAGAGCAAGTGTGGGTGTTATACCTTCAACTGACCAGCTTTTGGCTTTCGATACGAGTCCTTTGATATCAGACGTTGACTGCATGCCGGTAACGCTGTATTGGCTGTGCACATGCAGGTGTACAAATTGAGCGGCCAGTTGTTCGATCTCTCCGGAATGTTGTGTGTTTTCGGGAGCAGCTTGTTCTGTTGTTGTTGCAGTTGTTGTTGCCTTGAAGTTGGATGCAGCAAGTTGAGGAGCTTCGTATTGTATCGCCTCGCCAGATGCTATTTCCTTCAATCGAATGACGCCTACACTTATCAATCCGAAGAAACACTTTGCTGTTGCATCTACATCGTATGCTGCATCGTGTGCTTCTGCAAAAGGTGCGTTGAATAGTTTCTTATGCAGCTCCGTGAGCGTGGGCCATTTGAACTTTCCGTTGCGGCCACCGGGCAAGGCACAGTAGTCGGTCGAAAGGTCTTTGGTGTCCAGCGATGACTTTGCCGTTAGTACATTTTCCTGGCCTTTGCGGAGCAACTCACACCCCATGATGTTGAGGTCAAACTCGATGTTGTGACCGGCGATGTAGCTGCATTTCGCTACGTCGTTGAGGAAGCGATTGATCACCTCGGTGAGTGGCAAGCCCTCGCGCATGGCGCGATCGGTCGAAATGCCGTGCACCTTTTCTGCATTGAAAGGAATGGTAAATCCTTCGGGTTGAACAATCAGACTTTCAGCTGAAATGAGCTTGCCATCGGCAGCATGCAGCTGCCATGCAATTTGCACCACGCGGGGCCAGTTGGCGAAGTCGGTGAGTGGGGCATTCCAACTGCCGGGCAAGCCGGTGGTTTCGGTATCAAATATCAGAAACATGGTAAGGGCAAATTAGGGCTTCGAATAACCGAGTGATTCACGCGGGTTCGAAGTCTTCAAAAGTAGTATTGGTCACTGCCGATGAGTGGGCTTGTTGACAAATTTTGATGAGGTTACGACTTGTCGCCGCTGCGCGGTGCGTCCCACCAGTTCTTTGTCTTTTTCTGGTGTGTGAGGCGTATGTGTCCTTGCAAAAGCAGGCAGTTGCGGGCTTCCTCCGGCAACGACGGCTCATTGTGACCCAATACGGCTGTCGCAAAGTCATCCAAGGCAAATCGCGGAAACCACGTAACGGTCGATTCGAGGGTTATGATGATCGACCCAATGGTAAAGGCATGGAAGCCTGTGCCTGCTGAGCCGCTGAATTGTCCGCTCACGTTGAAGTAACGTTCATCGTTGTTTACTGCAACTCGTTCGCCATACTTGCGCGCGAAGGGCAGATTCCAGCCGTATCCGGCGCCGAGCTGCACATACCAGCGCGTGCCTAACGGTCCCGTATTCTGAACATCCTGAACTACGCACCTCGGATGACTTCGTATCAAAACTTCCAGGCCTGCTTGGTGAAAGCCTGCCTTGAGCGGCACGCTGTTGTTTTTCCACGATGTCGTTTGATGGCTGTAATGCACCAGTCCAATAGCATGAAGACCTCGCGGCGCAAACAGTCGTTGGTTCCAACCTGCGGCCACCCCTAGGCCCATGCCTATGGGGGCTACCTCTGCGCTCGACCACGGGTGCGCGAGTTGATAGGTGCGGAAGATATCATCGATGATCGGAAAGTGCCAGTATCCCGCTTCAACCTGCGCAACGGGCTGCGCCATGGCTTGCGCAAGGCAAAGGGCGAGAACCACGGTGATATGCATGCGCTTCATCATGCCGTGGTTCTTAAGATTTCTGTAACTGCCCGCAATGCGCTTTCCATGGCGCCGTGCATCGTGCCGTGATGGCCACCCGTGTGTGTGGCTTCCCCGGCGAAGTAAAGTTTATTGTTTATGGGTTGCGCCAGCACGCTGCGTGCGTTGCCTACACCCGGTGGGTCATACGAACGGTTGCCCGCCCATTGGTGAAGTTCTGCTTCTGTAATTTGATCGATGGCTCCGGGGAAGAGCTGGTTAAACTGGTTTTGGATGATGATGAGCGGATCGCCAAAAATGGAGGCTACTTGCGCGGCTTGCGCTCCCGATACTTCCGCATATACCCAACCTTCGTCGTTTACCTCAAACGATTGTACAATGTCGGAGCCTATGATGCGGCGCGTGCCCACAGTCCACAAAGGGGCGGAAAGTTTGAACAGCGCGCAATAGCTC
>CALQJP020000165.1 GCA_943330925.2 Chryseobacterium gleum | reverse complement strand
TTTTCAGAACGCACCTGCGGTCAACGCAGGTGATGGTGGTATTGCAGACTGTGAAGATGGATTTCAACTCGAAGGAACTACCAATGCAACATCGTTTTATTGGGAGCCGAGCCAAGGCCTAAGCAATCCGCAGTCGCTGTTTACGATTGCTTCTCCAACTGTTGCAACAAGCTATACCCTTCATGCATTGGTCGGTGATTGTGAATCGACCTCATCGGTAGTCGTTGTGCCGGAATGCGGAGATCTTAAAGTGCCCAATATCTTCACACCCAACAACGACGGAAAGAACGATGTATTCAAACCTGAAGGCAAAGGAGTGTCCAGATACGATCTTCAAATTTTTGACCGCTGGGGAACATTAGTTTTTGAAACACAACAATTCGCCTCGGGTTGGAATGGCAAGGTGGACAATGAACCGGCAACGGAAGGCACCTATTATTTTCTACTGATGGCCAAAGATGCATTTGGAAATTCGCTTGTTGGCGATGATATCATGGAAGGAGAAGTTACACTCCTGCGATGAAGGATTCGGTTGGTAAGGAGTGAGTTTTGAAAGATCGGCTGGAATAGATATTACCGTTCATCGCTAAAACCGCATGCATTTGCCGTACTTAGTACTTCGCAATAAGTACTTATTTTCGCGGCTCAACCATTCAATGACAATGGCGCAAAATATAGAATTCAACAAGAACGAGGATAAAATGATGCAGCTTGTTGGTGGCTTGCAACACAAGCTCGACAAGGTGTATGAAGGTGGCGGAAAATCGCGCGTAGCGAAAGAGCACGAGAAGGGTAAGTTGACGGCTCGCGAGCGCATCGACTACCTCCTCGATGATGACGCACCCCGCATAGAAATTGGCGCACTGGCAGCCGATGATATGTATAAGGAACACGGAGGTTGCCCTTCGGCAGGCGTGGTGGTCGTAATCGGATACATCCGCAAAAAGCAATGCATCGTAGTGGCTAATGACGCAACAGTGAAGGCTGGTGCTTGGTTTCCGATGACGGGTAAAAAAAACTTGCGCGCTCAGGAGATCTCCATGGAAAATCGTTTGCCGATTATCTATCTGGTGGACAGCGCCGGTGTGTATTTGCCCATGCAAGATGAGATTTTCCCTGATAAAGAACACTTCGGTCGCATCTTCCGGAACAATGCCATCATGAGCAGCCGCGGTATTCCGCAAATAGCGGCTATAATGGGCAGCTGTGTGGCAGGCGGAGCCTACTTGCCCATCATGAGCGATGAGGCGATGATCGTGGATAAGACCGGGACAATTTTTCTGGCTGGTTCCTACTTGGTCAAAGCAGCCATTGGCGAGGACATCGACAACGAAACATTGGGCGGAGCAACTACACATTGCGAAATCTCCGGAGTTACCGATTACAAAGCGAAGGACGATAAAGATGCATTGAATCGAATCAAGAATATCATGGATAAAATGGGGCGCGTATCGCCCTCGGCGGGTTTCGATCGCACGGTCTCTGCCCCACCCCGTTTTTCAGCTAAAGAGCTTTATGGCATTATGCCCGATGATCGCGTAAAGCCATACAACGTGATAGACATTATTGAACGGCTGGTCGACAACAGCGAGTTTGAAGAATATAAGCCCGATTATGGCAAGAGTATCGTATGCGGTACTGCACGCATTGATGGTTGGGCCGTTGGAATTGTTGCAAACCAGCGTATGATGGTGAAGAGTAAGAAGGATGGCATGCAAATCGGCGGTGTGATCTACACCGACAGTGCCGATAAATCAGCTCGCTTCATCATGAACTGTAATCAACGCAACATTCCCCTTGTGTTTTTGCAGGATGTCACCGGGTTCATGGTTGGCTCTCGCAGCGAGCAAGCAGGTATTATAAAGGATGGAGCAAAGATGGTAAATGCACAGGCCAACAGTGTTGTCCCTAAGTTCACCATCATCACAGGCAATAGTTACGGCGCAGGCAATTATGCTATGTGTGGCAAAGCGTATGACCCGCGATTAATCGTAGGATGGCCTACGGCACAAGTTGCTGTAATGGGGGGCGCTCAAGCGGCTAAAGTGCTTCTTCAAATTGAGGTTGCTTCACTTAAGTCAAAAGGTGAAGAGATCACCAAAGAGCGAGAAGATGAACTTTACAACAAGATTAAGGATCGTTATGATGCGCAGATCTCGCCCTACTATGCCGCAGCGCGCTTATGGCTAGATGCTATCATTGACCCTGCAGATACCCGCAAATGGCTAAGCATGGGTATAGAAGCCGCTAACAATGCACCTGCTGAACGCGCATACAACGTGGGCGTTATTCAAACATGAAGTAATCTTCCGGAAAGCTAAAAAGGGCTTTGTTATTCAGCGAGACTATTGGCAGCAATCTTTTGCGAAACCTTCTTCATTACAAATTGAAACTGCTCATCCAGCGTGAGGTGAGAGTTGTCGACTACTACAGCGTCAGGCGCTTGCACCAGGGGGTCGTGAGCGCGGGTAGTATCAATGAGGTCTCGTTGATTGATGTTTTTGAGCACGTCTTCCAGCGATGTGTCAACCCCCATGCTGTGTAATTCGTCAAATCGTCGCTGCGCTCGTATGTGCGGATCAGCGGTCATGAACAGCTTAAGCTCCGCATGTGGGAGCACCACTGTTCCAATATCACGTCCGTCCATTACAACACCTTTCGACTCTGCCATACGCTTTTGCAGCCTAACGAGTTTTTCTCGAACTTCCTTAATCGCAGATATGGGCGACACGCTGTTACTTACTTGCAGCGTGCGAATCTCTCGCTCCACATTCTGACCGTTGAGGTAGGTTTCGTAACGATGTGTATCTGTGTTGTATCGGAAGTTTATCATCACCAAATCAAGTGATGAAATCATCGACTGCTCTTTAACCTTTCCATCCTGGCCGATATAACCATGCTGCAATGCATATAGAGTCATGGCTCTGTACATTGCTCCCGAATCGATGTAGATGTAGTTGAGCTCCCGTGCTATTGCTTTGGCAATAGTACTTTTCCCGCAAGAAGAGTAGCCATCAATAGCAATGTTTATCTTGGATTTCACGTCGTTGGAAAAGGTTGGGTGCGAATGTAATTCAATTCACCCTAATTCAGTGCAAGAAGTCGGTATCAATCCGCTGAAGCCCCTCCCCTGCTCCTGAGTTGATGGTAATCCATCCGGGTTTCGACAACAGACTTTTCGCTTCCGGATCAACAATAAATTTCTGTTGCGCTTGCATAGCATAATGAATCAATCCTGCGGCTGGATAGACTTGCAGAGATGTGCCCACAACGATGAACAGATCGGCCTCTTCAATAATGCTAGCCGCTATTTCCAACATGGGAACATCTTCTCCAAACCATACAATGTGAGGACGAAGTTGTGATCCTCGCTCACATCGATCTCCTTTCTTTAACTGCCAGCCGTCAATTGCATAAACAAGTTGAGGATTCAGTGTGCTTCTTGATTTTCGAATTTCCCCATGCAAGTGAACAACGTTATCACTACCTGCGCGCTCGTGCAAATCATCAATGTTTTGAGTGATGACCGTTACGCGAAATCGATCTTGCCAAGCTGCGATTTGCCGATGGCCTTCGTTGGGTAATGCCTCTAGAATTCCCTTTCGACGCTGATTATAAAATTCAAGTACCAATTCCGGATCACGCTGCCAGGCTTCTGGAGTGGCAACATCTTCAATGCGATAATTTTCCCAGAGTCCATTGCCACCGCGAAAGGTTGGGATACCGCTTTCTGCACTCATGCCCGCTCCTGTAAAGACCACCAGATGTTTCATGTCCGAAAAAATTTGCTTACTCTGCAATATACGATTTTCCGAAAACAGTTGGGCATGTTCAGCAAGATTGGGTATCAAAAAAAAAGCCTCAGACAAACGTCTGAGGCTTTTTATACTATTGGTGAGTATAAGATTACTTATTCTCTTCAGGAGTGGTATCGTCACCTTCCATCTTTTCTTTCAAGTTGGCAAGGGCGCTGATATCACCCAGTGTTGATTTTTCAACTTGAGCATTTACAGCTTTCACAGCGTTTGAGTCAGTTCCTTCCGGTTTTTTAGGACGTGGAGCTGCTTTCTTAGCTGCTTCAGGACTTCCCGGCTCATCTTCTTTCCAAGTGCCTGTGTGGCTCACAGAAATCTTGCGCTGGTTCTTATTGAACTCAACGATGATGAAATCGAGAACATCGTCCATCTTGGCATTCGAACCATCTTCCTTCTTGAGGTTCTTGTTCATGCAGAAACCTTCCAAACCGTATGGCAATGCCACGATGGCGTGTGAACCTTCTTTGCGAACGATAGTACCCTGGTGCTTCGAACCTTCAACGAATACGGTTTCGAATACGTCCCATGGATTCTCCTCAATTTGCTTGTGACCGAGGCTAATACGACGGTTGTCTTTATCGAGCTCGAGAACTACCACTTCGAGTTCGTCACCAATGTGACAGAATTCGCTAGGGTGTTTGATTTTCTTGCTCCATGAAAGATCGCTGATGTGGATGAGGCCATCAATACCTTCAGCCAATTCGCAGAACACACCGAAGTTGGTGAACGCGCGAACTTTCGCTTTGTGCTTGCTGGTAACTCCGAAGCGTGATTCGATGTTTTCCCATGGATCCTGTGTCAATTGCTTCATACCCAAAGAGAGTTTGCGCTCTTCCTTGTCTACGCTCAAAACAACACATTCAACCTCTTGACCAACCTTGAGGAAGTCTTGAGCTGAACGCAAGTGCGTACTCCATGACATTTCGCTCACGTGAATCAATCCTTCAACACCTGCAGCTACTTCTACAAACGCACCGTAGTCAGCCAAAACAACTACTTTTCCTTTCACCTTCTGGCCTACTTCCATTGTGCTTTCCATAGCATCCCATGGGTGCGGTGTAAGCTGCTTCATACCAAGAGCAATGCGCTTCTTGTCATCATCGAAATCGAGGATAACCACATTGATCTTAGCGTCAAGCTGCACAAGCTCTTCCGGATGGGTTACGCGGCCCCATGACAAGTCGGTGATGTGAATCAAACCGTCTACGCCACCAAGGTCTACGAATACACCATACGATGTGATGTTCTTCACGATACCCTCGAGAACTTGTCCCTTTTCGAGACCGCTCATGATAAGCTTTTTCTGTTCTTCGAGTTCGGCTTCTATCAAAGCTTTGTGTGATACAACCACGTTTTTGAATTCGTTGTTGATTTTCACAACTTTCAATTCCATGATCTTGCCTACATACTGATCGTAGTCGCGGATTGGCTTCACATCGATTTGTGAACCTGGCAAGAATGCCTCGATACCAAATACGTCAACGATCAAACCACCCTTGGTACGGCTCTTCACCTCACCCTTGATGATTTCGCCGCTATCAAGAGCAGCATTGACATTACCCCAAGCGCTGAACACGCGAGCGGTTTTGTGCGATACATGGAGTTGTCCGTTTTTATCTTCGGTTTGTTCAATGAATACCGGCACCAAATCACCGGCCTTGAGGTCGGGATTGTAGCGGAATTCGCCTGCAGGCACGACACCTTCAGACTTGTAACCGATGTTTACTACAACTTCTTTCTTGTTGATGCTTACAACCGTTCCGTTTACAACTTCACGTTCGCGAATTACCGACAATGTAGATTCGTACATTTTGTCGAGCTTCTTGCGCTCATCGTTGTCGTATCCACCGGCAGCTTCGTAAGCGTCCCAGTTAAACTCTCCTTTTTCGTTCAGGAACATTTGCTCGTCGGCAGTGCTGAAGATTTCGAGCGGTTCTTCCGCACCGACTTCTTCTTCCTGTGGTGCCTCAGCAGGCGCTTCAGCTGGTGCCTCAGCATTTACGGAGGTTGCCTCATTTACAATGTTGAGGTCTTTTTCTTCGGCTTCTTCAGCCTTAACACGTTTTGATTCAGCCATCTGGCTTTGTTTTTTAATTGTATCCTGTCTCTTGAAAAAATCAAGGCATTCACACAGACAGAAGGGATTTTACTTATTGTTTCTCGCAGCCGGAATGCTTAAACTGCGACCGTTCACCTT
>CALQJP020000164.1 GCA_943330925.2 Chryseobacterium gleum | reverse complement strand
TATGTGGATCTGTTCAATGTGATGGATGAATTCATCACACCACCCGATTTGCTCATCTTCTTGCGTGCTTCTGTACCGGCTTTGGTCGACAACATCGGCAAGCGCGGTCGTGAATACGAAGAAGCCATTCGCCTCGATTACTTAACGCGTCTCAACGAACGTTATGAGGCTTGGATCAGCACCTACAACAAAGGCAAGATGCTCGTGATCGATATCGACGATAATCGCTTCCACGAGAAGCCCGAAGATTTGGGTAAGATTATTTCCGGTGTGGATGGGCAGCTGCACGGACTTTTCAAGTGATTAGTGGCGAGTGGCGAATGACGAATGGCGAATGACTAGTGACTAATTCCCTTCAATTAAGGGTTGTCTTAAAAATAAAAAAGGCGGTGATTTCATTGAAATCACCGCCTTTTTTTATTTGTCACTAGTCACTAGTCACTAGTCACTAGTCATTCGTCACTCGCCATTCGCCACTCGCCACTCGCCATTATCTTACCCTTTCTTCCCCTGCAAATTCACAGTCATAATAACCTCGTTCTTGATCAAATTATCGCCGAGGTTGTCAAAGAATTTGTCTGAACCGTAACGAACATCAAACTGAGAGCGGTCGAAAACAAATCCGCCGCCAACATTGATTCCTGTTCCGTTTGGAGCAACTACCAGTGTACAGTTCAAGTCGTGTGTGATACCTTTAATGGTGAGCTTACCGGTTACATCGTAGTTGATCGCATTCTTCTTGGTGCCGGAAGTGATGCTGTAAACAGCCTCACCAAACTTGCCCGCATCGAAGAAGTCAGCACTCTTCAGGTGACCTTCGATTTTCGCTTTCTCGTTACCGGTCAAATCGGTGTTGGTGAGTGTGTTCATGTCGATCACGATTTCACCACCTGTGATGGCGCCACCGGCGATGTTCACCGAACCACGCTTGACCATAATAGTACCCTGGTGCTTTTTGCCAACGATGTTTTCGCCTCTCCAGGTGAGTGAAGATGTAGCAATGTCAATCATGTAGTTGCCATCGTTTGCTGCTTTCAGATTAGTTGCATTGTCCGCACTCTGAATAGTAACCATCGAAGTGTCGGTGATGCCGCTTTTCAATGCCAGTTTGCATCGCTGATAGCTGGCTTCGTATACAGAGTCTTTGCGCAATTCCTTGCACTTAGCGTAGTCGGGGCTGTTGGTGTCTTCAACGGTTGCACAGTTGCAGGCATCGAATTGAGTAAGCCCTGTTTTAGTTGATTCCCCGCATGATGCCATTAACAAAGCAGCACCCAGCGCGATAAAAGCGGTTTTTACGAAGTTCATGTATTCAATTGTTTTTAGTGTGTAAGCGTGTCCGTAGAGGTCATGTGATAGGTGGCAGTGGTAGCAGCACCTTCCATGTTAGTGCACTCTGTCTTCTTGTCTTTGCAGCAAGAAGTTCCTTCACCGTGCGTGCACTCCATTTTCTTACCATCGGCAGAGCCATCGTTTTTGCCATGTGCGTGTTCTCCCAAAAGTGGAGCGAGGGTCAAACCTACGAGGCACGACAATTTGATGAGGATGTTCATCGATGGACCTGAAGTGTCTTTGAATGGATCACCCACGGTGTCACCAACTACTGCTGCTTTGTGTGGCTCAGACTTTTTGTAGAAGATTTCTTTTTTGCCGTTTACTTCAATTTCAACACCCTTTTCGAACGACTTCTTCGCATTGTCCCAAGCACCACCGGCGTTGTTCTGGAAGATAGCCCACAATACACCGCTCACGGTTACACCGGCCATGTAAGCACCGAGTGCTTCTGCGCCCATTACCATACCGATGATGATAGGAGTAACAATGGTGATAACGCCCGGAAGCATCATTTCACGCAATGCAGCACGTGTAGAAATTTCAACGCACTTGCTGTATTCAGGTTTGCCTGTACCTTCCAGGATGCCCGGAATTTCACGGAACTGACGACGTACTTCGTTCACCATATCCATAGCCGCTTTACCCACAGAGTTCATAGCGAGCGCTGAGAATACAACCGGAATCATACCACCGATGAAAAGAGCTGCAAGCACTTTCGCATCGAAAATGTTGATACCGTTGATACCGGTGAATGTCACATACGCTGCGAAAAGAGCAAGCGCTGTGAGAGCTGCAGAAGCAATTGCGAAACCTTTACCGATGGCGGCGGTAGTGTTACCCACTGAATCGAGGATGTCTGTTTTCTCGCGCACGTCGGCAGGAAGCTCACTCATTTCAGCAACACCACCGGCGTTGTCGGCGATAGGACCGAACGCATCAATAGCAAGTTGCATAGCAGTGTTGGCCATCATTGCCGAAGCAGCGATACCCACACCGTAGAAACCGGCTAATGCATAAGCACCCCAAATAGCACCTGCGAACAGGATTACAGGCATTGCGGTTGAAAGCATACCCATACCCAAACCAGCGATGATGTTGGTTGCAGCACCCGTAGCTGATTTTTGAACGATACCCATCACCGGCTTTTTGCCGAGACCTGTATAGAATTCAGTAATGAAAGAAATGGCAGCACCTACGAACATACCGATGAGTACTGCGAAGAAAACATTCTGCGATGTTGTGGTAGTGATGCTGAACTCGCCTGCGTTGAACACCTTGATGCTCATTTCAGCTGGCAAGCACATGTTGATGAGGAAGTAAGAAGCTACCAGTGAAAGACCGATAGACAACCAGTTGCCCAGGTTGAGGGCGCCTTGCACCGCATTGATAGTTGCTTTACTATTCTCTGATATACGCACGAAATAGCTTGAAATGATAGAGGCCAGAAGACCTACTGCGGCAATCAGTAAAGGAAGGAAGATTGGTCCCATACCGTTGAAAGGAATCGACGCAAATGAACCGTCATTGGCATTCATAAAGTCGCGGATCACGTAGTTACCCAACACCATTGAAGCGAGAACCGTAGCTACGTATGAACCGAACAAGTCGGCGCCCATACCGGCAACGTCACCTACGTTATCACCTACGTTATCGGCGATGGTAGCAGGGTTGCGTGGATCGTCTTCCGGAATACCGGCTTCAACTTTACCCACAAGGTCAGCGCCTACGTCGGCTGCTTTGGTGTAAATACCACCACCTACGCGAGCGAAGAGGGCGATGCTCTCAGCACCAAGCGAGAACCCTGCAAGTACTTCCAGCACTTGTGTCATGGCTTCAACACCGCCATTGGCAAAAGAGCCATTCATGAAGAACATGAAGAACAAGATGAAGAGCATGCTCAAACCAAGAACGGCCAAACCAGCTACACCAAGGCCCATTACCGTTCCACCTGTGAATGAAACTTTCAATGCTTTCGCCAATGAAGTGCGGGCCGCTTCAGTGGTACGCACGTTTGCTTTGGTAGCGATGCGCATGCCGAAGAAGCCGGCCAAAGCGCTGAAAAATGCACCAATAACGAATGCTATCACGATGAGCCAGTGCGAGGTGACTACCATTTGTGACAGCAAACCCAACGCTGCGCCTGCGATGACCACGAAAATGGCCAATATTTTATACTCGGCCTTTAGGAAGGCCATAGCGCCTTCGGCTACGTAGCCGGCGATTTCTTTCATACGGTCGTTACCCGCATCTTGCTTGCTCACCCAGGCCGACTTAATGGCCATAACAATAAGGCCCAATACTCCGAGGGCCGGAACGATGTAAATCAAACTATCCATTGATGTGATATAATTGGTTTCGTGTTGGTTATGGAATGCCGGTTGGGCATTCGGGGCGCGAATATAAGGGAAAATTGGATTTTGGGTACTGGTTGCTGGGTACCGAGAACCGAGTGCCGAATTGTCCCCAGTCCCCAAGCCCCAGTATCCAGTCCCCAGTCCCCAGTAAAATGCAACCCCTGACCATGAAATTCCGTCTTACTTTCACAACCACCTTAACACCAACATCCAATGCAAAAAATTATACTATTGCTTGCCGGTTTACTGATGACCGTTTCAGCGCTGAATGCGCAATGCAATCTCGCTATTGCGATGAATCAACTGCCTGTTTCATGCGAAGATCAAGAACTAACCTTCATGGGCTATGCCACAGGCGATTGTGCATTCGGTGGCACCTATAACTTCACTTGGATAGCTTACGAGCAGGATCAAGCCGGTGCGCCGCTTTTTTTAATTAACGAGCTCACCCTTTCGGGGCAGTCAATTTCGGGGACAACCTTCGAGCAATTTTCAATACCATTATCTGCATATTCCTATGCACAGGTATGTCTGCAGGTAAGTTATCTGGATGCCGATGGGGTTTTTCAGGCTGAAGAGACGATGTGTCTGTCTTCATTCAGTTTCCCACAGCCTATCATGGTAACAGCCTTCCTAGGCAACAATAGTTGCGGCCAGCCAACCTGCCTTGCGCAGTTTATGGCAACTGGTGGATCCGCGCCCTATATCTACGTGCTCAATAACGGTGAGGTAATTTCACCGGGAATGTGGAATTGTTTTGATATTCCGGGAACCTACCTGCTGACTGCCATAGATGTCAACGGATGTGAAGGAAGCACAGGATTTACTATTTCTGCTTCCAATGAAATCAATTCAAGTTGTGAAACAGCGGTTGCTATGGAAAATGGCGTGTTGATGCTTGATACCCTATGCACGATCAATCAAGAACCACCAACATGCGGACAAATTAACTACGCCCAAAGTGGCTGGTATAGCTTTAATTCAGAGAATTTCAGCCATGCGAATGTCGCGTTTTACAGCGGTTACGGCTCGAATTCAGCGGGTACAACGGGCTTCAACTATCCATCCGCCATCGAGGTGTATCAGGCCGGGGTGGATGGTAGTTGCAACGGCTCTGAATTGGTGTTGTGCTATGTAACCCCTACAGGTGGAATATCCGGCAGTGCAGATCCCATGTGTTTGGATTTAGCAGATTCGTTGACTTTGCAACCCAATACAACTTATTTCATTAAGTACATGACGCAATGGACTTCGTGGGTACCTGTCCAGGGGATGGTGATGCTCACCAACGAGCCGATAGCGCCCATTTGTGGTTGCACCGACAATACCTCGTGCAACTACGACCCGGATGCTTTCATACCCGATGGCTCCTGCGGTTGGTCGGGCTGCATGGACATCGGTGCTTGCAACTACCAACAGTGGGTGACGTGCGATAATGGTTCGTGTATTTATGGAAGCGATATCAACGGACTTATTTTTCACGATGTAAATGGCGATGGTATTCAGCAAACGTGGCAACCTGCAGAGCCTGTGCTTAGCAATATTGGTGTAATAACGATTGAAGAACTGGGTGTGCTCATTTACCCCGATGCCAATGGACAATTCTCATTGCCGAATATTCCACAAGCCACCTATACGGTATCGTTCAACGATCCAAATGGCTACTGGTTATTGAACGCCGCCGGTCCTTTTCAAGTCACACTGCCAACGTGCAATGGGTTGAAACTTCCGTTGATACCTGCGTCAGAAGTTACAGCGCAAATCAGTGGGTTGAGCACCTGGGAGAATACTACGATTCATTGCGCGGGCGGATTCACACCCGGAATCTACCTCTATAACAACGGAAATCTTCCAATCAGTGGAACGTTTACCATGACCTTCGATCCATCGTTGACTTATAGCGCTGCACCTTGGGCCGGCACGGGAGTAACGGTGGAGTCGCCAACGGAAACAGCGCCGGGCACACTCACCTGGACCATCGAAAATCTGCCTGCAGGTTCAGTGCACTATTATCAGGTTCATATCATCGGCCCCGGAGCAGCGACAACTGGCCAGGCATTTCCGTTCTCGTTCGCGCTTACACTCACCGATGCAAATGGAGGAGTATTTTATACGAACGAGTGGAACACCAATCCTATAGTCACTTGTAGTTATGACCCGAACGATAAGCAGGCAACTCCTGCCGGATGGACCGAGCAGCACTTCATTACTTCAGGTGAGGAAATTGAGTACCGCATCCGATTCCAGAACACAGGCAACGCGCCCGCCTTCAATGTGCGCATCGAAGATCAGTTGGATATTACTCGATTGAATCTTAATTCCTTTGCACCCATCGC
>CALQJP020000163.1 GCA_943330925.2 Chryseobacterium gleum | reverse complement strand
GGCATTACGGCGGCTATTTTCCTCATGAAATTCAGTCTTTTGGCGCTCACCTCGTGGCCCGAGCCGGGCTCGTGGGCAAGCCGTTTCTTCTATCCCGTCTGGCTATTTGCCTCACCGCTTGTGCCCTACCTCAACGAGGTTCGAAAATCACGTAAGCAATAACACTTTTCATTCACGTTTCGTTGTGCAAAGCCTGTGAGATTTCTGAATGGCACATGCCCCCCATGCAGTAAGTTTGATTCAACATGACGTCGCTCTATTTCAATATAGGTAAGTACTTTCTTCTCATGGTAAACACCTTTACCAAGCCGGAGAAGCGCAAAATCTATTGGAAGCTCATCATTCAGGAAATCGACAAAATCGGTCTTCAATCGTTGGGTATCGTAGCGCTACTCTCGCTCTTTATGGGAGCAGTTGTAACACTGCAAACAGCAGCCAACATCGACAGTGGATGGATACCTCGCTGGACTATTGGCTATACCACTCGCCAGACCATGATTCTGGAATTCTCTTCTACGATTGTGTGCCTGATTCTTTCCGGAAAAGTGGGTGGTAACATCGCTTCGGAAATTGGCACCATGCGCATCACCGAGCAGATAGACGCCATGGAAATTATGGGTATCAACTCCGCCAGCTACCTCATACTTCCGAAAATAGTAGCGGCACTTTTCATTTTCCCTTTCATGGTAATACTTTCCATGTTTATAGGCATTTCAGCCGGGGCGTTTGTTGGCTACACGGCCGGAGTTACATCACTCAATGACTATGAATACGGTCTTCAATATTCGTTTGAGCTATGGCAGGTAAGCTATTCGCTCATTAAGACCTTCTTCTTCTCCTTCATCATAACCAGCGTGAGTTCCTATCACGGCTATTACACATACGGTGGTCCTCGTGAAGTGGGCGCAAGCAGCACGCGGGCCGTGGTGTACAGCATGGTGCTTATTCTGATTACCAACTATGTGCTCACCCAATTGCTGCTGCTATGATCGAGGTGAAGAACATATCGAAAAGCTTTGCGGGCAATGCCGTGCTGAAGAACATCACCACCGAGTTCTATCCGGGCAAAGTGAATTTCATCATCGGAAGAAGCGGATCAGGTAAGTCGGTACTCACCAAATGCATCGTGGGATTGATGGAGGTTGATGAGGGCGAAATATTTTTTGACAAACGCAATTTCACCATTCTCGATCGGTGGGATCGCAAAGACATCCGCCAGGAAATGGGCATGCTCTTTCAAGGCAGTGCCCTCTTCAGTTCACTCACCGTTGAAGAGAACATCTTGTTTCCGCTTCAGATGTTCAGCACGATGAGCAAAAGTGAAATGCTCGACCGAGTGAATGTTTGCTTGAAAAGGGTCAATTTGGAGGGAAAGAACAAGTTGTATCCGAGCGAGCTTTCAGGCGGTATGCAGAAAAGAACCGGCATCGCACGAGCCATAGCGCTCAATCCTCGCTATCTGTTTTGCGACGAACCCAACTCCGGGCTCGATCCGCAAACCGCCATCGTAATCGACAATCTTATTCGAGAAATAACCTATGAGTTCAACTCGACTACAATCGTGATTAGCCACGACATGAACTCGGTGCTCGAAACCGGCGACCACATCAACTTCATATACCAGGGAGAGCTTTCGTGGAGAGGCAATAAGCATCAGATTCTGGATACCGAAAACGAGGCCCTCAACAACTTCGTGTTTCCGTCGAAGTTTATGCAGCAGATTCGCGATAAACTGCGTGGCTGACAGTAGTTACACGTTCGGGCAATCGTTCGAATAACTTCCATTTCAGCTTATCGAAACACACTCAAACGCTCTGCATCCAGTCGTAGGAAAATAAAGAGCAACAGGGTAAAGCCCATGAGCGATGATCCTCCGTAACTCATGAAGGGCAGCGGAATTCCTATGATGGGCGCAAGACCGATAACCATTCCCACATTGATGAGCAGGTGAAGGAAGAAGATGGAAGCAACACAGTAGCCGTAAATGCGTGAAAATTGAGATCGCTGGCGCTCGGCCATGTTGATGATGCGCACAATGAGGAACACAAACAGCGCCACCACAGCGAAACTTCCGAGAAAGCCCCATTCTTCCGAGATAACACTGAAGATAAAGTCGGTCCAGCGCTCGGGCACGTATTTGTTTTTTGACATGGGACCTTTCATGTAACCCTGACCTATCAGGCCACCATTGCCCACTGCAATTTTTGCCATCCGTGCATTGTACCCAGGGTCATCCTTCTTTTTAGCAGGAACAGCCGCCGCTTCGGCACTCTCAGAATCGGCAAACATCGCATCGCGATCTTCTTCCTTCTCTTCAAGTCCGAGTGTTACATAGATGCGTGTTTTCTGGTGTTTTTGCAAAACACCGTCGACCAGGAAGTTCACGGAATAACTGAATCCAATGGCTGCTGCGGTAGATAAAAACGTGATGAGAAAAAGCTTTCTTCTGTTGCGCGGCACCACAAAATTGCGAATGAGAAACATGAAAACGGTTCCTATTACAAACACAATGGTCATGAGCACAAACACACCGCTCTGCTCTCCAAAATAGGGATAGTCAATTCGATTGAACCCTGTGATAATGCTCAATACACCAAACACAACCGCTCCCATCCCAATGATGAGAATGTTACCGGAAAGTCCCTCGCGATAAAGAGCCAAAATGAATGCAACAAACGTGAGCAACGAACCTACATCGGGCTGCAACAAAATGAGTACAGCAGGCAAGCCAATGATGAGGCCCGCCATAAAACGCGGCTTCCAACTATTGAAACGTGTTTTGGTGTTGGAGATGTACTTCGCCAGCATAAGGCCAACGCCAATCTTCGCAAACTCCGCCGGCTGCAATGCAAAGCCTCCCAACTGTATCCATGCCTTGGCGCCATTCACGGTGGTGCCCACCGCCAACACAAGTCCCAAGAGTAGAATGAACACACCGTAAATCACAATTGCGAACTTGTTGAAGAACTCGCCCTCCATGTACAAAACGAGAAAGGCCAGGAACGCACTGATGAAAATAAACAAGAACTGCTTGCCATACTCCTGACTGATGTCGAATGGGTTTGGGTTGGTATCAACAACTGCCGCGCTGTAGATATTCATCCAGCCAAACAACACCATGATGCCATAAACAATGACAGTCAACCAATCTACATTGGCAAGCGGGTGTTGGCGTGGTGCGCTCATCGGTCGAGGAAGTTTGCTTCGAATATGGTCTTTTCGCGCGGTTTGCTGCTTTCGGCGATAGAGTCGTTCAAGTATTGTTCAATCATGAGTGTAGCCACCGGTGCGCTCCAGGTTCCACCAAAACCCGCATTTTCGGTGTATACAGCCACCGCAATTTTCGGGTTGTCCTTCGGGGCGAAGCAAATGAATACCGCGTGGTCTTCTTTACCGCCTGCGTTTTGTACGGTACCCGTTTTGCCGCACACCACAATGTCTTTCGGTGCTGCGCGCCAAGCGGTTCCTCCAGGCTGCAACACCTTTTCCATCGCGTTTATAACCGTGGTGAAATGCGAAGAGTCGATACTCAATTGATAACGCTTCATGTATTCTTCGCGTGGCATACCACCCAACCCGATTTGCTTCACAGTGTGCGGCGGCACATACCAACCCTTGTTGGCAATAACACAAGCCATGTTGCACATCTGAAGAGGCGTTACGAGCATTTCACCCTCACCGATACTCAACGAATAGATGGTGCTGAAGGCCCACTGTTCTTTTCCATACCATTTGTCGTAGAATGAAACTCCTGGAACACTTCCCGTTTTCACGCCCGGGATGTCGCAATGCACGTCGGTTCCAAAGCCAAACTGAGTGATGTAACCCTGCCATATTTCAAGTCCCAAGCGCGCATCTCTGAATCGGCTGTTTGCGTCGCGGTTGGCTTCTACTACGCGATGCATTACTTCGCGGAAATACGGATTACACGAATGCACGATGGCCATTTCCAGATCATCGTTGCTGTGGCTGCCGTGGCATCCGATAACACCGCGGTTGCAGTGAATTCGGGTTTGTGGTGTAATGGCTCCCGTTTGAAGTGCTGTAAGCGATTGCGCCAGTTTGAAGATAGAGCCGGGACGATACTGCGCTTGGGTGGCGCGGTTGAACAAGGGCTTTTGAGGATCGGTGTTGAGCACATTGAAATTATGGCCACGCACACGGCCCACTAATAAATTCGGATCGTAGGTGGGCGCAGATACCATGGCCAAAATTTCACCCGTGTTGGGTTCTATTGCTACAATACACCCGCGCTTGTTTTGCATGAGCTTCTCGCCATAGGCCTGCAAGTCGGCATCCATTGTACAAATGAGGTCGGTGCCGGGCGTGGCAGGCATGTCTTCCTTGTTGCCTGCATGTTCCCGAATGTTCCCGACGTTGTCACGAAACGCGTAGTTGATTCCCTTCACTCCGCGCAGCTCCTGCTCGTAGGCTTTTTCGATGCCACTCTTTCCGAGGTATTCTTGCTTTGTGTAGTAGGGATTTTTCTTGTATTCCTCCGGCGATATCTTACCAACGTCGCCCAGGAAAAGGGCACCCACACTTTGCGGATATACCCTCAAGGTGCGCGATTCAGCAAAGAAGCCTTTGTACTTATAGAGCTGCTCCGACATAGCCGCATAATCGCTCGGAGTAATTTGCTCGACCAATAGCTGCGGACGATGAAACTCACCGCGAGCACGGGCGCGGGCAAACAAATTGTCGATGTCTTCCTTTTTAATGCGCAACAACTTGCAAATCGAAGTCGTGTCGAACTCGCCAACTTTCTTCGGCACCACCATCAGGTTGTACACTGTTTGGTTGGTCACAAGCATCTTGCCTGTTCGATCGTAAATGATTCCGCGCGGAGGATAAAGCGGTATCTCCTCCTCGGTAAGAGCAGTGGCTTGCTCCTTCCAGGTCGAGTTCACCACCTGAAGGAAAAACAAACGAATAACATAGATGATTGCAATTACGCAAACGATTAGAATGATGGTAATCTTTCGTCCGTCGTATTGGTTCACACTTGTGCGCCTTTAGAATTGTAGATCAGGTACTGGCCAATTGTCATGAGCACCAGTGTAGCCAAGGTACTCAACAGGATGTGAAATACCTGATACAAAAAATCCGAAAACCGAAACACCTCCATAAAGAAGAACCAACTGTGGTGCGCCAGCGTGAGCACACCGGCGTAGGTTACATACCAGGCAAGACCCATGCGCTGCACGGTGGGTCGCTGGGTAAGATCATAGCCTTCGCGCGGTGCAAGTACGTTTTGAACGATGGTTTGCATGAAGCCCAAAAAAACACAAGCGGAAGTGTGTAAGCCAATTGGCCCCGAGAAATAGTCCATGAGCAACCCTATCATGAATGCGAAAACCATCACCAACCAGCGCGGAGTCTCGAAAGGGAGCATCAGTATGCCGAAGATATATATCCATGGAAAAATAAGCCCGTCAAACAATTGCACGCGGCTTACCACCAATGCCTGCAGCAAAATCAAAAAGACAATTCGTACGATGTTAACGCTTACTGTTTGCAGCATCTTGTTGTTCTACTTTGTTCAATAGGGTGTCTTGTTCCTGTTTGAAAATATCACTTACAATCAACACGTGATCAAGGCGTCGGAAGTCGGCGCCCATGCGCACTTTGATGAGGTGATAGTCGTTGTCGCTATCGTCGACCCATTCAACGGTACCCACGTGAATGTTGGATGGGAAGTAAGTCGAGTATCCACTGGTCACAATGGTGTCGCCGGGTGCCACCGGAATGTTTTTGGGGATATCAATTACATCCGCAATTTGTGCATCACCACCGCGCCACACCAGTGAGCCGAATGCGCCCGACTTACGTAGGCGCACGCTGGCTTTAAAGTCGGAATGAATGACCGGCATAACAACCGCAAAATGCTCGCTCGCACTGCGCACAACGCCTACAATATTTCCTCCTGCTATGACACCCATGTCGGCTGTCACACTGCCCAAGGTTCCGCGGTCGACAACAATGTAATTTTTCTCGCGGTTCACAGAAGCATTTACCACCTTGGC
>CALQJP020000162.1 GCA_943330925.2 Chryseobacterium gleum | reverse complement strand
TCGCGCCTGTTCAATCCATTTCGGTATCATCGACACCGGTTTCATGCCCTTGCCAATGATGGACGAAAAACGAATAATCGCAGCGTTATGGTGCTGCGAAACGATCTGCTCGGCTTGGAGCTTCGATTGTCCGTAAGGATTATTAGGAGTTGCTGTTGTGCTTGAGGTTATTACGGCTTCATTCGAATTGCCATAAACAGAAACGGATGAAGCGAACACCCATCGCGCACCTGCATATGCCTTTGCGAGTTGTTGTGTAAGCTCCACATTCACTTCTTGAAGCCTCGCAGAAGGCTCATTCATGCTACCATACGGGATGAATGCCGCCAGATGAATGACCACATCCACTTCAGTGACGGCTGCGATTAGATCATCCACCGAATGATAGCTAAGGCCTTCAAGAGCGCTCTTTCCTTTACTTCCCGGGCTTAACAGAAAAACACAATCGTGTTCGCGCAACAACATTGCAACGTGCCTTCCCAGAAATCCGGTTGCACCTGTAATGAGTATGCGTTTTTTCGTCATTCGGCGCTTAACGGATTTCTTCTATGTTGACGAGTTGGGTGGAGAACTCTTTGTTGCTCCATTGCACCGTTCCGGCGTCGTTCCAGGGCTTGGCCATTTGATTGCGCAGGAAGTTGTACTCCCAACCCGCAGGCGTATCCATGTATTTAACCCAAATTCTAAAACGCGCATCTTTGAAACTGTGGTGGGTTTGACCTATCCAAAATGCGGTGTAATCACGCAATCCTTTCTGCAACTTATCGTCTCTCAAATGAGGTCCGGTAACACGAAAACTCCAGCTTGTCCACAAGGGACCATTTTGATACTCGCCGGGTTGACCTGTGTATCGGGTTATTGGCAGCCAAATATTCTTCTCACCTTCAGGAGCCAAATACTCCACCGCAAGGATATGATTGTATCCTTCAAAATGACCATCGAGGAAAACGGTATGCGGAGTTATCCCCCATAACACTTTGCTCAAATTGCGGAGCGGCTGAGTAAACCTCTGAATACTATTTTCCATTCTGGAGTTTTCGAGTCCCACAGTACTTTTCATTGCATCGAACGCAACAGAATTGTAGGTTGAGATGGCCTGTAAAAAAAACAAGACCATCATGGCGAAAGAAATCAGTTTAATCCGAAGGGCTCCCAGCGTAAGTTTCTGCGTCAGCTTAATGGCATCTGAATCTACCAAGGGAGCCGGGGGTGAATAACCACAATTATCCTCGGTACATCTTTCCGTTAACCTATTGTCGGCAATCAATCTGTATGTATAGTTTGCCAAATGCTTAAACCCGGGCAATTGCATCAGCCCACCTAAAAGAAACAAGAAAGGGATGCGTGTTAGAATTTGCGCATATGCCTCTGCGCCTTTGAATAGCCTACCCTTCGCATTAACTACATGAATATCATTTATGAGTGCACCTTCAGAGACACCTTGAACTGCGGAGTGAGAAAACCCTCCATTTTGCAGCGATTGGAACTGAATAGCTCCTAACACATCAAACGCTTCAAGTACAATAACCGTTCGAATACACAAAGGACACTCACCATCATATAAAAAAACAAATTGCGGCTTCTTGTACGTGAATACTCTCGATAGTCTGCTCCAAAAACCAACAGGAACAAGCAACAAATACATTGCGACATAGCCCAAAGCAAACAGTGGAATAGGGTATTGGAAGAGAATGGAGAGGTGCAAACCCACACCTACAATAAAAACAGGCCATCTCCACTTCTTTCTGAAAAACAGAAAAATGAACGTCGCTTCAAACAAGAGGGCTACGTATGACAAGCCTATGCATAGCCATTTAATATTCAAGAGATAAGTGTTGTCGCTGATCACTGCCATTGGCACTGAACATGGAGTCCACAAGGCCAGTCCATAGCGCCACAGGTTACTCATCATCTTATAGAAAACAGAATCGAAATAGACCAATCCAATTCCCGTGAACACAAGAGCGTAATACGCTAAAACCGGAACCTTTGTGTTGGTGCGATATCGAATTCTTGTTCCCGAATTTTTCAGCCGTGTCCATATTGCATCTAAAGACATTACCCTGGAAACCGGAATGAAAATCACAAGGAAACTAACGATAAGGTAAGCATGAAACATATGGTATTCATAGAGCTTTGCAAGCCCCATAAAATGAACCGTCAGCACATAGTTGATTATTGCAGCGACGCGTGTGGCAGCTCCGACAATGATTAAAGCAAGAATGACTAACCAGAAAACAAGGAGATAACTCGAATCAATATCTGCGGGTTGCAGGTACGGGACCACGTCATACAAAAGATGTCTGACCTCGAACAAATGCAAGACTTCGAGAAAAAAAACCAGAAAAAAAGAAACTCGGAATACCGCCAAACCGGTTGCATCAATCTGCTTGTTGTACAACCTTTCGGCCCACCGGTTAAAAAAGCTGAACATACCCTATCCGACGTTTGAATTGATTGAGGCGGAAGACGCCCACTGCAACTGCGGACGTATCATACCGTTTATTTTGCCCAAGAATCCATTGTCGCGTGCTTGATCTTTTATTTCAAACGAAACCATACTCCGTTGCGCAAACAACTTGCTCATGCCGGGCGTATGGAAGTAAATATCCATTTGGTATAAGTCATCGTTGAGGAAGTTGCCGGGAATGACGCACGTAAATGCGGTTGGCATTTCGGGCGGACAATGCAACTTGCCACCTGAACCGAACACAACTTCTTCTTTGGCTGTTTTCAAATCGAACCCGACCGAAAGATGGTGGTCTTTGGTGTGATTGATCAAGGTGATCTTCAAGCGCACATCCGAAGAGATATCGATGATGTCTGTTGGGTTTTCCGAGCTGCCGTTTTCAACCGCTGCCTCCACGATGGTGATCTGTTCGTTGCCCAACTTTTTACTTTCCGTGGACTTTACAACGCGTCGTGCGAGCAAGTCACGCGACACATATTCGCGCACTACATCGAGTGTTGGGCCTTGCATGGCAAGTCTTCCCATATCGAGATAAATACCCTGATTGCAAAGCGTTTCAACTGCAGTCAGATTGTGGCTTACAAACAAAACGGTGCGGCCTTCGTTTGTGCTTACCTGATTCATTTTGCCCAAACATTTTTTCTGGAACTCCGCATCGCCCACAGCCAGCACCTCATCCACAATGAGAATTTCCGGCTCCAGGTGAGCAGCCACAGCAAATGCAAGTCGCACATACATGCCGGAAGAATATCGTTTTACAGGAGTATCAATGTAACGCTCAACACCGGAAAACTCAATGATCTCCTCGAGCTTCGAGTTGATTTCATGACGGCGCATACCCAAAATAGAACCGTTGAGGAAGATGTTTTCACGTCCGCTCAATTCGGGGTGAAAGCCTGTTCCGACCTCCAGCAAACTGGCCACACGACCGCGCACCTTCACAGAGCCCGAAGTAGGACTTGTGATTCGGCTCAACACCTTTAGCAAAGTGCTTTTGCCGGCACCGTTGCGACCGATGATACCCACCGAATCGCCCTGATTAATGGAGAAGCTGATGTCGTGCAGGCTATACACCACATCATTTTTGCCACCCGCCTCGCGGTTGTTTTGCTTACCGATGACCATGTATGGATCTTCCTTTCCGCGCACCTTAGCCAACCAACGCTGGAAGTCGTGCGACAGGTTGCCGGTTCCAATTGAACCCAATCGATACAGTTTGGAAAGGTGCGATACTTCAATGGCTTTTGACATAGCGAGGGGCTTTATACAGTATCGATGAAGTTACGTTCTACTTTATTGAATACGATGATGGCAACAAACATTAACACCACGGTCACGGCAACCGCATAACCGAAATACCACCATTCAAAAAATCCGGTGCCGAACAATCCCTTTCGCACCCCTTCGAAAATAGGAGCAAGCGGATTCCACTGCAAAAAGTTGCCGGCCAGGCTTCGCACGCGCTCACTGTCGAGCGGATAAACTACGGGCGTAGCATACATGAGAAGTTGCACTCCAAATGCAACCAGAAAAGCCAAGTCGCGATACTTGGTAGTGAGCGAGCTGATAATCATGCCCAGGCTCAACCCCAGCAGCGCCATGAGCAACAGAAACACCGGCAACATGAACAAGAACGAAGTGGTGTGCAGCTGAAAAACATCGCCTTTGAAATAGACGTAATAGAGCAACACCAATACGAAAAGAACTGACTGAAGAGCGAACTTGATAAGGTTGCTAACGATGATACTCAACGGTATGATGAGACGCGGGAAATAAACCTTCCCAAACACACCCGCATTGTCCTTAAACACCGTGCTTGTCTTCACGAGGCAATCGGAGAAATAGGTCCAGATAACAACGCCGCTCAAGTAGAACAGCGGCTGCGGAATGCCTCCGGTCGGAATCTGAGCGATGGCTCCGAAAATGACCATGAAGGTGAGTGTGGTGAGCATAGGCTGAATGAAAAACCACACCGGCCCCAGAAGCGTTTGCTTATACTGGGCAACAAAGTTTCGGAAAACCAAAATCCACAACAAATCGCGGTAACTCCATACCTCCTTGAGGCGAAGATTGAATAACGGATAATCGGGCTCTATTACAACATCCCACTGCTCCTGACTTTCTGCGTTGGCTGACATCTTGGTTTAATTAAGGAAAAGCGCTTTGTGACAAATGTACTAAAAGCAAGGGGATGACAGCGCGTAGGGGATTCCGATTCTCTGTGATTCCGGCATTCGGTCATTCAAAGCCCTGTGTTTAAAACTCCGAAAAGGCTGCCGTTCGAGCGAGTGTGTGAATTTTATATTCGTTTCCATGGTTAGCTATCTCGACCTTTTTCTGCTCATCCCCATCGGGCTCGCCATTTGGCGCGGCTGGCGCAATGGCTTCGTGATGGAGGTATTCTCCATGCTCGCCCTTTTCGTGGGGCTTTATGCAGGCGTTCATTTGAGCGACTGGATGGCCAACTTCCTGCGTTCCAAGTTCGACATGAACTCGGAAAGCTTACCGATTGTGTCGTTTGTAGTGGTGTTGGTGCTTGTATTTGTGGGGCTCTACTTCATGGGCAAGCTCATCACCCAAACCGTGAGCGCAGGCGGAGCAGAGCGCTGGAATCAAATTGGGGGAGCCTTCTTTTCGCTCACCAAAACCTTGTTGTTCCCGAGCATCGTGTTCGTGCTATTCAATGCGCTCGATCGCAAATACGGGTGGCTTCCCAACAAACAAAAGGAACATTCCTATTTCTACGAGCCGATTTACAACTTCTCCCTGTTTTTGCTTCCTTCCATGGAGGAAAGCGAGTTTTTCAAGAAACTCGAAGCACAGCAGCTTGCACCCATCATCGTAGCGCAGGAAGAGAAGAATTAACCTGCCTGTTAGCCTGCTTTTCCTCAGCCTTCCCTCGGGAAGGTGCCATAGCTTGCAACCTTTGAGCAATCGAGTTGTTGTATAGCCATGATTGGATTTGAGTTTCACCGATATATCCCGGAAGATGACCTGCGAACGCCGTTCGACAGGTTGCTGCCGTTATTTATTGAGCTGCTCAACTACACCAACGGCGACCCGAATGAAGCACTCGATTTCATGGAAGAAATCGATAAGCAACGCCCGCTTTTTTCCGACACCTACACCCGCGACGACTTCGAACAGGAGCTGAAGCGCAAAGGATTTTTGCGTGAAAAATATGCACCCGGGCAAGGCGGCAAGGGTAAAGGAAGCGGCAGTTCCCTCACCGGGAAGAGCGAGCAAGCCATGCGCCAACGCAACCTCGACCAGCTGTTCGGCAAAATGAAAAAGTCGCAGCAAGGCAGCCACAAAACCAAACAAGCCGGCACTGGCGACGAAGCCACAGAATTGCGCAGGCCGTTTGTTTTCGGCGACAAGCCCGATCAGATTCTCATGAGTGAATCGATGCGCAATGCTCAAATAGCGCATGGCATTAACGACTTCATGCTCACTGAAAATGACCTGGAGGTTTTTGAAACGGAATACCTCGCACAAGCCTCGACGGTGCTGATGATTGACATATCGCACAGCATGATTCTGTATGGCGAAGACCGCATCACACCTGCGAAAAAAGTAGCCATGGCGCTCT
>CALQJP020000161.1 GCA_943330925.2 Chryseobacterium gleum | reverse complement strand
GCGAACATGACAACAAACTTGATGAAGGTTGCGGTTTGGGAAACACCCTCAAAACGTACATTGACACCGATAATTTCTCCGAGCCCTTGCTTAAAGGAAAGCACCGGTGAGAACCCTTTCTGAATAACAGTACCCGCCGCATCCTTTACCTCTGCCGTATTATGCAGACCGAGCACCATACCTAGGGGAATTGCAACAAAAAGTACCACCAATGCCGCAGGAATTTTTTTCAGTGCTTTCAACGGTAGCATGGGCCATCCAAAAACGATGGCTAAGCTCACCAAACCCACAATAGCTACTTCCCGATACTCAAAGAAATGAGCGAAGGTGTGTTTGAGTTCAAGCAGCAGCTCAATGGGTTCAACCATTGGCTTGCCTGCCTCAGTGAGCGGATTCATACCAACGAGAATATGCAATTGCTTGCTGATGATAATGATACCGATGGCGGCCAGCATACCATGAACCGCAGACAATGGAAAGAAATCGCTGAGTGACCCAAGTTTTAGAGCTCCAAACAAAACCTGAATAAAACCCGCAACGACAATAGCACCGAGTGCGAGTTTCCAACCCAGCTCATTATTTCCCTGGCCCAATTCGGCCACTGAGCCCGCGACAATAACAATGAGACCCGCGGCAGGCCCCTTAATTGTAAGCAGCGAACCCGCGAGAAACGAGACTATCAGACCTCCAATCATGGCCGTTACCAAACCATATACGGGAGGGAAATCAGAAGCTGCTGCAATGCCTAAACTAAGCGGTAAGGCAAGCATAAACACTAAGAAACCGGATAAGGCGTCGCTTTTCCAATATTGCTTGAAACCGGCAATGCCATCGGGAGGAAGAATTCTTTTATTCATATGTGTTGCAGTTAATATTAAGATGATCGATAAGAAGATTCATAGACAGAACGAACAGATGGCCCAAGGAAAACACGGGCAAAAATTCGAATAAGCGCTAGACCATCCATGATAAAGCTCAATGAAACCATGACAGCCAAACCAATTTGATTTTCATGAATATGGCCAAATATCAAGTCTTCGCCAACAAATGTCGGCGTGATAGGGAAACCGGAAAGCGCCAAACAACAAAAGAAAAAAACCATTGCCATTTTGGGATAATACTTCACATAGCCGTGAAAGCGATCTAAATTGATATCGCCCACTCTGGCCTTCAATTTTTTGAGCACAAGGTAACCGATGATGCCCCCAAAGGCAACGCCACTGAGGTAAATCCAGTTATGCGCCATGCTGTAGTTTTCATTGAGTGAAATAGCTATTGAAACCGCTGCGTGGTTAGCCACAACAAGCCACCAAGCTTCGAAAACCTGTTTGCGTTCCGTGAATGACTTCAGCACCATAATAACCGCTAGTGTAGCCAATATAAAACTGAATGCATGCATGACAGTTTCAGAAACATCCTGCTTTAAGAAATACTTCAAAACAGGAATTGAAAGCATGACTGCAATCAATAGGATTAACCTCCATCCCGTCAAGAAATGGAGTTTTCGGCCTATAACTTTGAAAGGATGCCAAAAGAAGCGATACAAAGCACCGTCGAGGAAAAACTCCTTCATACCGAGCAAATAAAAAGTTGACGCCACGCGCTTAGGAAGATAACTTTCAATGGTTTTAGCTGAAGGCTGAAAATTGAAAAATTGCTCTCTGATTAGGTAACTAACCGTAGATGGAGAAACCAACAATTGATAAGTTCTCAGAAAGGCATTGCCGGCAAAGTGAAAAAGAGCAACGTTGGTCCAGCCCAACGCAAGCTCAATGAAAATCAACCCGATCTGCGCTGCACTACCATAGGCTATTTGCGCCTTTATGGATGATTGCACACGAGCAATACCGCCGGCAACCAATGCGGTTGTAAAGCCAACGAGTGCAATTAATATGCGAGCTGTGGATTGTGATTCCCAAAGAGGAAATGTTCGAAGCAACAGAAAAACACCCAGGTGCACTGAAAGTGAACCGTAGAAAATCGCACTCGACGGAGTTGGTCCTTCCATGGCCCTGGGCAGCCATGAAGTAAAAGGAAATTGCGCCGATTTTGCAGAAGCCGTGACAAGAATGGCTAACGCTATAAAAACACCAACCAATGAATGCTCCGAGAGAGCATGACTCACTCCCGAAGCATCAGCGAGCTGTGCAAAGGTTACGTTTTCACCCCAGAGATGATGGCTAAGCCACATGGCCAGTATAACTCCGACATCGCCTACGCGATAAATTGAAAAGACCTTTACTGCATTCTTTATCGGCAAATAACGATCGCGATAGAAGGCAATCAAAAGAAAGGAGCTTACACCAAGAAACTCCCATCCAATAAAAAGCGTCTCAATATTGCCTGACAATACCGCAATTGAATAGCCTGCATAGAAGAATAACAGCGTATTGAAAAATCTTTTGTATCCGGCTTCACGGTGCATGTAGTATTGGCTGTATCGGGCAACCAACAAGACAAGAAAAGATCCGACAACGAAAAAAATCATGGAGATTTTATCCCAATAGAAGTCAATAAAAAATGCGTAATGATCGGAGCTGTACAATAACAGATCTCGCTCATCAACAGCGTTTGATCCTTGAAACATCCATTTCCCGGCAAAAAAGAGTGCGAGCAAAAAATTAAGGAGCACAGAACCGAAAGCGGTCCACGCGATAGCTTTCTCATTGTGCTTCGGAATAGCCAGTGTAAAGGCAAAACCTACTAATGGGATAAGAATAAATGCAGCTAAAAAATGGTTTGCCATGCTTATGCGATTTTCAAAACAGGTATGTTATCGGAATGGTTTAGAATGTAGGAGTCCACATTGTTTACAGCAATAGGAGTGTAGGCGGGTGTGTAACTCTTAAACGTTCCATTGACAAATACAGAGATGGCTCTTGTCTCCGGATGAACCGCTGCCAACTTCACCCAATCATTTTTAAACCACTCGTAGGTTGCATTGTCGCGCTGAATAGTGCGCAATACAACATCTTCGAAATGCTCAACAACAACGAGCAATCTGACGGGCTCGTGTATTTCAATCATCTGACTGGGCAATCCCGGTCGTAAATCGCCATCGATACCATTGGCAACTGCAAAAAGCCCCATAACGTTATGCGGCAACTTAGAACCGGCACCCAACTTTTGATTGTCGACTCTGGAAAAAAAGTACTCCAGGTTAATACCGCCGCACACCGGAGCCACGGCCCGAAGAATTGGGAACAGATAATTTCCTTCAGGGTCCACTCTGTAATCAAACGAGTTCATAAAGGCTCTTCGATCTAAAAACAAATGCGATGAGAGGTCGCGGCGGCCCACGATGCAGGTTGCGTTTGTTGCGTGATTTAATTCGGGGCGAGGCTCAAACAAGGTAATAGAGCGTTGCTTGACCCTCTTGTGCACATCTTCAAGATTGCTTTCTGAATGCACGTTATCGAATCTTCGTGAGCGTTCTCGCGCATTCTTCATAAGTGCAACATGAAACACATTTACATTCTGATGGTGTTTCAACTCCAAATCAGCAGATAAGTCGTGTTCATCAAAAAACTCTATTTCATCGCGAGTCGTATCGTGCAGAGCACCAACAAATCGTGTAGCCTCAGGAATAACTATCCCATTCTTTTCCAGCAGTGTTCGCACCACAGCATGATTGGCCATCGCACAAAACACTCTCGCGTTAACGGATCCGGCCCTTCCGGAGCATGCGCCACAATCGTATGCAGCGTAATGTGGGTTGTTTGTGCTGCTTGCTCCATGTCCTATGATGTATGCGAGCGGCGCAAAATGATTGACCAAGCCAATACTGCGTAATGTTGTCTCAACACGCACCGCCATTTCTTCGGGTGAAAAACCCAGGAGCAAATCACCTTCCTTCTCATTTCCCTTTCGTTCGATTTGCAATTGAGCCTGTTTACTCATGTGACTAAATGAAGAAGCAGCCCCGGGCTGAAACTTCGGATTAAACACATTAATTGCCAGTTTCAATGCCGACCAAAAGCCCAATGTTTGGCTAATGAGCCAACCACTGTGCAGCGAATTTGCCTTTTTATCCAGATGCAAATCACGCTTCCGTTTTTGATCGGTAGAAACTTCAGATATCAGAAATCCGGGATTAACAGGTGCCGGGCAAAGCTTCGTAGTAAACTTACCATCGACCGGCTTAAAATAAAACTCCACGCCGAAGAAACCGGGTGAACCATATGTGTAGCAATTGGGATCTTCGTTTTCCAGATATCGGCGCAAAGAACATTCTCGATCATCGATACAAAAGATTGCCTGGAAGGAATGATCGCGTTGCTCTCTCAATGCCGGATTTGGTGTATGAACTCCACCTAAAACGGTATCATAATAACTCCACTCGTATGCCTGATGCCATAAAAAAAGTACCTCCTCCAACTCAGAGACGGGTGAGTCTTCAAACAAGCTCGGAACCTTATCCAGCAGGCGCACATCGAGCGCTTTCCATTGCTTGCCGAGCATATATTCGAGGGCATCCACCTCCAGAACGAGTTCAAAAAAGATAACTTCCTCCAGTGTAATCGATCTGCGATCGAGCAATGTTCCCGGCTGCAATTGAATGGCAGCCACCATTCCCGACCAACCTTGATGAGCGAATTGCTGATCAAAAAGATACTGGGCATATTTCTCACTTCGACCAATGAGTAAGAGAAGCAAATCTTCGGCAGTTGTCTCCGGATTCATAAACAACTCCCTGCCCCTTTTTGAGCGAAACAAACTGACAGTCGAATCTATTTCCAGCTGTCGCATGGCTTGCAAAAAGCCCATGTTCTTATAGGGGAAATTCCAAACCGAAATGCCTTGATCCAGATAATTGCACAATACCCGAAAGAGAATGGGATGAACAAGAGAATCGAGGTCAATTTTATAATGGTGCTTCCACAAACCTCTTAATGAACCAATACGAGGCGGCTCAGGTGTTTCGAAATCCTTATCGACCATGCAATCCACCCAATTGCTTACATCGGCCAGTCCCTTTTGCTGCGCGATTATTCGAATCAATACATCCTGGTTGATGCGACCCGAAGCATAAGCTTGTCTATACTCTTTCAGGGGCAATAACACACGATATCCGAAACGCTTGGATGCCATTCGAATCCCATCCTGAAAAGGAAACGATTGAAATGCATGAAGCGTATTGTGATGAATAAAGTCTTTCAACGGAGCTTGCGCAGGCAATACGTGTTTTAATTCGTTCGCTACCGCTTGAAAGGAAAAATGATTCGGATCAAAAGAAGATGATGACATAGTTTGATGAATTAGGATGAAACAATTATCGGATGATAACGCTTCCTAAATCACAAACGTAAATTTCTAAAGAGTATGGGCAGATTAGGGAATGATAAATCAACCGTTCGATTGATTCCGACCACTCCATTGAATAAAAGTTCCTTTTGTTGAGAGCAATCTGTGTCAATAGAGTCATCAAGTCCCGAGTCATCAAGATCTTCTTCTTCCTCTGAGCCAGAAGTTTCATTGTCGAATAACCAACTTGCAGAATCATGAGATTCTCCGGCGAGTGAAGACAGCTGTTTCTCGAAATCAAACTGCGTCAATATTGAAGACGAGATTTCACGTCCACCAATTAAGAAGGACACAGTCAACAATAGGATATGACAGGCAAGTGACATTTCGAATGCAAGACTAGAAGAAGGAACAACCTTGCCGTGCAACTTTTACTTATCGTTAACAAAAAGCCTTCAAGTCAGACAACAACAGGCAACACTTTCGCCGAGCACTCTCCAAATCCGATACGAACGCCATTGTTCTCGGCAAAGCCTCTCATAATAACCGAATCACCATCTTGGATAAATGCGCGCTGCGAGCCGTCGTTCATTGCAACAGGCTTCGTTCCTTTCCAAGCAATCTCGAGCATGCTTCCATACGAACCCTCATGAGGCCCGCTGATGGTGCCGCTTGCCATCATGTCGCCACAGCGAATATTACACCCGTTTACGGTGTGATGGGCCAGTTGCTGAGTCATGTTCCAATACATGTGTTTGTAGTTGCTGTTCGAGACAACTGTTTCCTGGGCGTTCTCCGGCTTGATAGCCACTTGCAGATTGATGTCG
>CALQJP020000160.1 GCA_943330925.2 Chryseobacterium gleum | reverse complement strand
CAGGCGACAGCGTGTCGATTGAGTACTTCGCCAACGGCAACAACTTCCAAGGTAACTCACTCTGGGTGATCAACTGCGGACAAAGCGCTCCGACCATTATTCCTGCGCCACTTACTACCGGTCTCGTTTGGTCGGGTGCATCAACCTGCGTTACAACAGGCTTAGACGGAACATGGGCTGTAACGGGCCCGGGCGGTTGGTCGTTTTCGGACCCTTCACAAATGACCACCACGTGGACGCCTTCCCAGTATGGTGTTTACGAACTTTGTTTCTCGAATGCCAACTGCGCTTTTGATTATTGCTACGACATTGAATTCGCACAAGCACCTACCATTTCCATCAACCCAGGAAGTAACGTAGCTCTTTGTGATTCCGAAACCTCACAACAAACGCTTGTGGTTACCGATCCTTCCGGAAGCGGCACCATTTCGTGGTCGGGTCCGGGTGTAACAGCGGCCCCTGATGGTTTCTCGGCTCTTCTCGGCCCCTATAACAACTATACAAACGCTTCGGTTACTGCCAGCATTACCAATGCCTGCGGCACCTTCAGCGACTCGTTCAACGTTTCCTATCAACCCGATGTGCCCACGCCTTCTATGCAAAACCAATTGCTTTGTCAGAATGGAACCGTGACGCTCGACCCTATCCCTTCCAACCAAGACAATCCGGCTTTGCAATACGAGTGGACTCCCGGCAACGGAACAGGCTCAACGCTCAATGTTACTTCGCCGGGCACATACACCGTTGTTGTTTCGAACGACTGCGATGAATCGTTTCCGGTTTCTGTCAATGTAACCGGCGTGGTTCCGGCAACCATCACATCCGCTCCTGCAGCTTCAGTTCTGGAGTGCAACGATGATCAGGTGACTCTTACTGTTCAGTACAACAATGCCACAAGCTACAGCGCCTCGTGGGATGGCCCGGTAGACTCACAGACAGCGACTGTGGTTGCCGATCAAGACGGGGTTTACTGCTACACGGTAACCGACAACTTTGGTTGCAACTCAGAAGCTACGGCTTGTATCAACGTGAACATTTCGGGCGCTCCAACTACCAACTCGGGCAGCGGCGAATTGCTCGCTCTATGCCCCAGCGAATGCAAAAACCTGGAGGTTATTTCCGATGCAGAAAACGCTACTGTAACCTGGACAACAAGTTGCAGCAACTTCGTGATTGGTACTTCCGGCGCAACTCTCGACTACTGCGCCGACAATGTTCCGCAAAGCTGCCTAAGTGATATCGTAACCCTGACGGCCAACATTACCAACGGATGCGGCACAGCTCAAGCAACTTGGCAAATCCAATCGAACGCATGTGAGGTGAAAATACCGAACGTATTTACCCCGAACGGTGGCCAAGGCAACGACTCATTCGAAATCGAAGGTCTCGAAAAATATTCAGGAGCAGACTTGCAAATCTTCAATCGCTGGGGTGAATTGGTCTATGAAAGCACCAACTACCGCAACGATTGGCGTGCAGTTGATCAAAGTGAAGGCACGTACTGGTATGTGCTGAAACTGCCCTACGGAATCAAAAAAGAATACAAAGGATCGGTTCAGATTCTGCGATAATTTATTCTTTAAACACATAAAAAAGGCTGTGGGTATCCGCAGCCTTTTTCTTTTTCTACCTTCGCTGCGATGAGTAAAATTAAAACCGCTTTTTTCTGTCAACATTGCGGAAACCAATCGCCCAAATGGTTGGGAAAATGCCCCACGTGCGGCGAATGGAATACGTACGTCGAGGAAGTAATTCAGAAGCAAGAAGCAACCGCAACCGGCATGCGAGTGGCTCAGAAAGTAAGCAAGCCTCGTCCCATCAACGACCTGCAGTCGGCACAGCTTCCCCGATTTCCGATTATCGACCAAGAGCTCAACCGAGTGCTTGGCGGCGGATTGGTTCCGGGAAGCCTCATTCTTTTCGGCGGAGAGCCGGGCATTGGTAAAAGCACGCTCATGCTGCAGGTGGCGTTGAAACAACTCAACCTCTCTGTTCTGTATGTAAGCGGTGAAGAAAGCGAAGAGCAAATACGGATGCGCGCCGAACGTCTCGGATTGGAAAACCCACGTTGCCTTGTGCTCATGGAAACGTCGGTCGAAAACATACTCATGCACGCAGAAGAGTTGAAACCCGATGTGCTCATTATTGACTCCATACAAACACTCTCTTCTCAAACCATTGAAAGCTCACCGGGCAGCGTTTCGCAGGTGCGTGAATGTGCATCGCGCATGATGAAGTTCTCAAAGGAAACGAATACAGTTGTTTTTCTCATTGGGCACATCACAAAAGAAGGCACGCTTGCAGGCCCCAAGGTGCTGGAGCACATGGTCGACACCGTGCTGCAATTCGAAGGAGACCGCCATCACATTTACCGCTTGATGCGTACCACAAAAAATCGTTTCGGCAGCACCAACGAACTGGGCATCTACGAAATGCAAGGTGCAGGTTTGCGTGAAGTGGCTAACCCTTCCGAAATACTCATTCACTCCCAAACTGAAGACCTTACCGGCTCTGCCATAGCAGCAACACTGGAGGGCGCTCGGCCATTGCTGGTGGAAATTCAAGCGCTCGTTAGCACTGCGGTATACGGAACACCGCAACGCAGCACAACAGGTTTTGATGTGCGCCGACTCAACATGTTGCTGGCAGTGCTCGAAAAAAAATGCGGCTTCCGATTGGCTATGAAAGACGTCTTCCTCAACATTGCCGGAGGTATGCGCCTGGAAGACCCGGCAATGGATCTTGCCGTCATCACAGCAATCTTATCGAGCAACGCTGAAATTGCAATTCCCAAACTCACTTGCTTCGCGGGGGAAGTTGGTTTGAGTGGAGAAATACGTCCTGTTACACGCATTGACTCGCGCATTCAAGAGGCAACCAAACTGGGGTTTGAAGAAATTTATGTGTCGAAATACAACAAAGGACTGGAAGGCTTCTCGAAAAAAATCAAGGTCATTCAAGTCGAAAAAGTAGGTGATCTCTTCAGTCGAATTTTTGGGTGACAATGAATGCCAAGACGGAGTCATCGCCCTCGCCTGAAACTCCCTTCTACTGTCCTGCTACCACCACCACAAACTCTCCGCGGGGTTCGTTGGATTGAAAATGTGCAAGTACTTCGCTTGCCGAGCCTCGCACGGTTTCCTCAAACTTTTTACTGATTTCGCGACTTACCGAAACACTGCGTTCAGCACCGCAAAACTGAACGAGCTGTTCCAATGTTTTCAGCAACCTGTGCGGACTTTCATACAAGACCGTGGTTACTTCGCTAACTGCTATTGCTTTGAACCGTGTTTCGCGGCCTTTCTTGTGGGGTAAAAATCCGATGTAATGAAACTCTTCGCATGGAATGCCGCTCACCACCAGGGCCGGTACGAACGCTGTAGCGCCGGGCAAACACTCTACTTCTATACCCGCCTTGATGCATTCGCGCACCAACAAATAGCCCGGATCGCTTATAGCCGGTGTGCCGGCATCGCTTACAAGAACCGCCTGCTGCATCCCTTGAATGTGTTCCACTGTTTTGGCAACTATTGCGTGCTCGTTGTTGAGGTGGAATGAGCTCATCGGCTTATCGATGCCGAAATGCACCAACAGCTTTCGGGTCTCTCGCGTGTCTTCTGCGTAAATATGATCACACTCCTTCATCACGCGAATAGCGCGCAGCGTGATGTCTTCCAGATTGCCAATGGGTGTTGGCACCACAAAAAGCTTCAAGTCGAGGGTGTTTATTGGTGACGACGTTCAACCAACATACAAAAGTCGCGAACTACGGACGAGCCGTTGCTCCATTGATACTTCGACTCCAGCGATTTCAGGTATTGCATTGAATCTTCTCTCGACGATGTGTTGAGCAAATCGATGGCTACCTCATAATCTTGGTTATTGCCCTTGAAGAGCTCGCGCGAGAATTGGAAACGTTGGTTCAGGGTGATCGCAATTTTCAAATCTGCAATTGGAGTATGCGTGTGATGCTGCGCAACAGTTTCTTGCTGAACCATGGTGCGGGCCAGCATTTCATTCACGCTGGGTGTTGCAGGAAGTGCCGCCAAATCAAACAAAGTATTCGCTACCGGGGTATTTGCAACCGGGGTCTCAGCGATGGTAGTATCCATAGTGAACAAAGGCAGCTCTTCAACAACATCCTCCGTCTTTGTGACCTCAGCAATAGCGTCAATAAGCGACACCTGATTGGTGAGCTCCGGTTTTGATTCCTCAACAGTGTTCAACGCTGTCGCAGCCTCCTGATTCGTTGCCGAAATAGGGCTTCCGTTCACCGACTCATCAAACGCCTTATAACGAAGCACAACCAGGCGCTCGTATAATTCACGACTTTGGTTTACAACAATTTCAAGCTCTTCCAGCGAAAGCTCGCCGGCCTTCAAGCGTTCCATTTGTAGTTGAATGCTTGCTGACAATTCCTGTAATCGCGGATACTTAGTCGATTCGTTCATTTTGTGAGGGGTTTATGGTCAAATCTAAAATGGAGTAACGCTCGGTATTCGGAAAAATTCTAAAGTTTTTCACGTTCCTTTTTTGGCAAACTCGACTTTATAAGTTCATAGCTATGATCGATGAGTCGGATAAACAAAGCGTGGTCTACATCACTGATCGCAGCAACCGTGTTCCAATGCTTCTTGTTCATGTGGTAGCCTCCCGTTATGCCTTCGTATTGCTCCCTCAACTCTACCGCCCATTCGGGTTCACACTTCAAGTTTGCACCATCAAAATCTTCAATGTCGCACAGCGCGAACATTTTTCCACCTACTTTAAAAACAAGAGTTCTGTCGTCGAAAGGAAGATGCTCTGTGGCTCCCGGCTTGCTTAAGCAATATTCGCGAAACGTCTGGACATCCATGGTTTAATCGTAAGCAGCGCAAGGCACATACATTTTGTTGCCTTCCTTACACGCTCTTATTCCCACAACGATTTCATGCGTGCTGCCCGACACATAGCGAATCTTATTCATCGTTACGTCGTAGGCATACCCGATGGTCACGTATCGAATGGCTGAAAGCTTTAACAACGCCGAGAACCCGTGACCCGAGCGAGCACCAATACCAACATCAACCATGTCCTTAAACGACAATACCAACTGGCCATCAATGGAAGCCCTGCTCTTACCCACGTAGTTTATCAAAAAGGCGGGTTTGAACGTGAGCTCTTGTGTGACTCGAGTGGCGTAGCCGTTGGCAAACGTATAGTGCCTGCGCACATCCGTATCAGTAAGACCATCAATTGACTTCGTATTCAGGCTTCGCACGGATAAACCATAAAAGCGATCCGATCGGTACAACCACAATCCGGCATTGAACATCGGGAAAACAAAGTCGTTCACAATACCTGTGATAGCTGTTTCGGCAAGCTGATTCTCAAAGATCATTTCACCATAATCAATGCTGTATTGCGCGAAACCAAGACCAATGCCCGCGGCCAGAAAATACTTGCTTGCAAGCTTTGTATGGTAAGCGTAATTGACATGAACTGTCGTGTAGTTAAAAGGTCCGGCATCGTCATTCTCAACCGTAGCTCCCAACCCGTGGAAGTGAAACTGCGACTTCTTCCCAATCTTGCCGTGAATATTGGCAAAACCGGTTGTAGGAGCTCCTTCAAATCCCTTCCATTGCCTGCGTAAGCCAAACTTCAAGTCGAGGCAAGGCGCCGTGCCAACCACCGCAGGGTTATACTGCATGTAGTTGTAGGTAAAATAGGTGAACTGAGGCAATTGCTGCGCAAGCCAACCCTCTGCCAGCATTAACCACAACGATATAATTAGTAGCCTCTTCATTTCAATGCACAATACTCACCACACCCGTCATAGGAGGTATGGTCACATCCAGGGAGTTGAGTTCAATGACGTAGTAATACGCTCCGGTAGGCAGAAACTTCCCCTTGAAGGTTCCATCCCAAGGTTGCTCATAGCCCACCGACTTAAAAACACTTTGTCCCCAACGATCAAAAACCTCGACCTGACACGTTGGGAAGCGTTCAATATCACCAATGTTCCAAACGTCGTTTATTGCATCGCCGTTTGGAGAAATGGCCGAATAAATTTCAATCGGCAAGCCAATGGTCAGCGATACAACGTCGGTTACCGGACAATT
>CALQJP020000159.1 GCA_943330925.2 Chryseobacterium gleum | reverse complement strand
GCGGTGTATGTATTGTTCGAAAAGAGAGGCTTTGCTGGCCATCTCCAGAAATTGTTTTTTCTCTTCCCCTGAAAACGACGGTTTCTTCACCGCTTCAATGCGGTCTCGAAGCCACTGGATGCGCTCAGGGTTGCGCACGTACATGTATTCGATACCGATGTGCTTGCAGTAGCAATTGTTGAGGTGCGCAAGAATGTCGCGCAGCTTGGCTGCACCCAAGCCCACTTCACTGCCGGCCTGAAACACGGTATCCAAATCCTGCTCGCTCAGCCCGAAGTGCTCAAGAGCCAACGTGGGCTGGTGCTTGCGCCGCTCTCTCACCGGATTGGTTTCGGTAAACAAATGGCCGCGCTGGCGATAACCGTTGATCAGATTGATAACCTTAAACTCTTTGATTACCTCAGAACTAACTGCACCTCCCAGTCCTTCTCCGCCTGGAAGCGGAGCAAACTCCGCACGCTGAAATTCGAATCCTTCGAAAAAGCGCTGCCAGGAGCTATCTACCGATTGGGGGTTGCTTTTGTATTGCTGATAGAGTGACTCTATTGCATTGATATCGCTGTTGGCGAGGTATGAATGTGGGTCCATTCTGACTTAGAAATTGAATTGGCTCGCGAAGGTAGCGCTGAGCGTTGAATAAACCATTTTTTTTACGCGATGGTTCAATCGAGTCTGCGATTCTTTACAGAGCACTGTAATGCATGCGCATCCACACTTTCTTGGCTTCGCGCTCCAGAATTTGTTGTGCCAATACATCTATCCTGTCATCGGAACCGGTTGAGGCCATGAGTGCTCGAATTTTTCCCTCAGGCAAATCGATGCGGTAGAGCACATTGCCCAGGCTCGAGTTGTGTTCTGAGATAAGTGCCGATACCGAGCGCCTCAGTTGTGCTTGTATTTCGCTTGGGGTAGGTGTTCCGGTCAGCTCAGCCCATTCCACAGGGTACAGATCTTTGGCGAGTTGCTCGGCCAGTTTTCGCAGAAAATCTGCTAGACTTTCGGCGGGCAGCTTTTCGGAATAAGGTATGGGCGTGCTGTTCATCCTCACGAAAGTAATGCGGTTAGGGGGTTTTGCAGTTGATGTGTAGTCTTCCGTACTTTCGCCTACTCATTATCAGCGTATGAAGACTCTTATCTATTCTCGTGCAATTGCTTTATTGACGTTTGTTTTATCGACTGCGGTTGCATTGGCGCAGCAGGGTACCGTACGTGGTTTTGTAAAGGACCAGGAAACAGGTCAGCCTGTTATCTTCATTCTCGTTGGTTTGGATGGCACTGCCTTCGGAACACAAACCGATGAAAACGGATACTACACACTCACTAAAATTCCGGATGGTAACTATACGCTTGTCATCAATCAGTTCGGATTCAAAGAGGTACGTGATGTAATTGATGTTGTTGGTGCAAAAGTGATTGCGCGCAATTACTTCCTCGAGAAGGATGATGTGATTATGAGCGAAGTAGAAATCAGCGACCGTGGCAGTGCTCAGAAAAACAACGTCAACATCTCTGTAGAATCGATGCGTACGAAAGACATCAAGCGCATACCGAGCGTTGGCGGTGCTCCCGACCTGGCCCAAGCGCTCACCACACTTCCCGGCTTCATCAGCACCGGTGACCAAGGCGGACAAATCTATGTGCGTGGTGGTTCGCCTGTTCAGAACAAGGTGTTGCTCGATGGTATGATTGTGTACAATGCATTCCACTCCATTGGTTTGTTTTCGGTTTTCGATACAGATATCATTGCCAATGCCGATGTGTACACCGGTGGCTACAGCGCGCAGTTCGGCGGACGTATTTCTTCTATCATGGACATTACAACGCGCGATGGAAATAAGCGAGAAATTGATGGTCACGTGGGGTTGAATCCCTTCGGTGCTAAGATTCAGATAGAAGGTCCGCTCAAGAAGTTGCGTGAAAACGGCAGCGGTATCTCGTACGTACTCTCTGCTAAGAACTCGTATCTCGACCGCAGCTCCAAGCTCCTCTACCCTTACGTAAACGATGGAAACGGCTTGCCCTTCAACTATACTGATATCTACGGAAAGGTGTCGTTCAGCGGTTCGAACGGTTCCAAGTTCAACGCATTCGGATTTAACTTCAACGACGGTGTGACCAGCTACAAAAACCTCGCGTCGCTCAACTGGAAAAACACCGGTGGCGGCGGTAACTTCGTAGTAGTGCCTTCGAGCTCTGCGGTTCTCATCAGCGGTAACTTTGCTCGAAGCGAGTATGAAATTGTGATGAGCGAGGTAAACAATCCCGACCGCATCAGCAAAATCAATAGCTTCAACTTCGGTCTCGATTTCAAATACGGTATCAAAAACGATGTGTTGAAGTACGGGGTTGAAGTGGTAGGTTTTTCGACCGACTACAAAACATTTGCGCTGCTCGATAACCAGCAGATTGTGCAGATCACACAAAACACTACTGAGCTCAATACCTTCTTCGACTACAAAATCAATCGTGGAAATTGGGTGGTGGAGCCAAGTATCCGATTCCAGTACTACGGCACATTGAGTGTGTTCTCTCCTGAACCGCGCCTCGGTGTGAAGTATAAAGTGAACGAGCGCTTCCGCGTGAAGGGCGCAACGGGCAAGTACACTCAGAACCTCATGGCCACCAACAGCGACCGTGATGTGGTGAACTTGTTCTATGGTTTCTTGGCCAGCCCGGAAGATTTGCAGAATGAGTTTACGGGCGACCCCGCCATCCAGGCCGACGGTCAAGCCGTTACTTCATTGGGTGAACTCGTGGGCGGCATCAACGACGGTTTGTCGTTTGGTCGCACTCCTACGAACCAGCAAGTGAAAAATGTATTGCAAACTGCCAAGCACTTGGTTATTGGGTTTGAGTTCGATCTTTCTGAGCGCTGGAACCTCAATGTGGAAAGCTACTACAAGCGATTCAACCAGCAGACCAACATCAACCGAAACAAGATCTTCGAAAACGATTTCGGACAAAACAACGACAAGCCGGAAGAGCTCACACGCGACTACGTTATCGAAACCGGTAACGCATACGGAACAGATGTAGTGCTGAAGTATGAAGACAAATCCTATTACCTGAACATTGTTTACTCGCTGGCTAAGGTGCAGCGCTGGGACGGCTTTCAGTACTACTCGCCTGTGTTTGACCGTCGTCACAACCTCAACCTCATCGGAACGTATTTGTTCGGTAAGGAAAAGAGTTACGAGCTTTCAATGCGCTGGAACCTGGGAAGTGGTTTGCCATTCACCCAAACGCAGGGCTTCTACAACGGTCAGAGCGTGTCGCAGGGAATCAGCCTCGACTACGTTACCAACAACAGCCAATACTTGAGTGTGCAATACGCTGAGCTGAATGGCGGCCGTTTGCCTTTCTATCACCGCCTCGACATCAACGTGAAGCGCACCCTTAAGCTCAGCAATAAGACCAGCCTTGAGCTCAACGCAGGTATTACCAACGCCTACAACCGTGCGAACGTATTTTACATTGACCGTGTAACCGGAGAAAGAATCGATCAGTTGCCTTTGTTGCCAACCATCGGAGTAGACTTTACGTTCTAATCGATTTTTACTGGAAACGGACGTTTTGAAGCATGCCGTTTACGAGTTCCTTGTCTTGACCGCTGCCTGCTATGTCGTTTAAGTCAGCCTCGAAAAGAGCCGATATTTTTCCGTTTGAATTCGAGTAAATTGAAATGTAGCCATTCGGATTAAAACTCGTATTGAAGGTTAATGTGTCATCAATTAAGGTAATACTCGTGCTGCTGTTGAACGAGAGCGTATCGGTTCCTAATTCCACATCGGGCATGCGAAGGATCATCTTTCTGCCGTATTGATCAAAACAAGAAAACTCATGCAATTGCGCCAACGAATCATAGGCGTGTTGAAAGGTAGTGCTGTCGCCATAGAACGATTCGTCGCCAATGATAACGGCTTGCCATTGAAAAGGGAAAGTGAGTGTTGGCGTTGTGTCGGTTGGGTTTTCCTGCAGGTCAGTCGTGTCGGCAGGTAGTGCCTGGGTAGGCGACCAGTTGGTAATATCGTTGTCTTTTTGACACGAGCCAAGGAGTGCCACAACCACCAAAATACCGGCTCCATAGATGCGGTTGATTGCCTTTTGCATAACTGGGTAATGAATTTTTGTGAGTTTACTTTTTCAAAGTCTTCGTGCTTCAAAGGTACAACTATGTTAATTTCGACCCGATTTTTTCAATTCAAAACAAATCACATTGCATAATGGCAAACAAGTATCAAGCACAAATCGACGCCTTCATGGCAGAGGTTAAAAGCAAGAACCCTAATGAACCCGAGTTTTTGCAAGCGGTGCACGAAGTGGCCGAAACGGTCATTCCCTACATCGAGGAAAATCCGAAATACAAAACAGCAAAAGTGCTCCAGCGCATTGCTGAGCCCGAGCGCACCATCATGTTTCGTGTGCCGTGGGTAGATGATAAAGGTGAAGTACAGGTAAACCGTGGCTACCGCATCGAGTTTAACTCTGCGATTGGACCCTACAAGGGCGGCTTGCGTTTTCACCCTACTGTAAATCTCTCTGTGTTGAAGTTCCTGGGCTTCGAGCAGATTTTCAAAAACTCCCTCACTACGTTGCCCATGGGCGGTGGTAAGGGTGGATCCGATTTCGATCCGAAAGGAAAGAGCGATCGTGAAGTAATGGCTTTCTGCCAGAGCTTCATGAATGAACTCTCTCGCCATATCGGTGCCGATACAGATGTACCGGCCGGCGACATCGGCGTGGGCGGACGTGAAATTGGTTTCATGTTCGGTCAATACAAGCGTCTGCGCAATGAGTTTACGGGCGTGTTCACAGGAAAAGGACGCAACTGGGGCGGCTCGCTCATTCGTCCGGAAGCGACTGGTTACGGTTGCGTTTACTTCGCTGCGGAAATGCTTGGTACAAAGGGTACCGACTTCAAAGGCAAAACAGTGGTTGTTTCCGGTTCCGGCAACGTAGCGCAGTATGCCATTGAAAAGGCAACCCAATTGGGCGCCGTGGTGGTCACTGCTTCTGATAGCGATGGCTATGTGTATGACAAAGACGGTATCGATGCTGAGAAGCTCGCATTCATCATGGAACTGAAGAATGTGAAGCGTGGCCGTATCAAAGAATACGCAGACAAATACAAGTGCGAATATGTAGCCGGTAAAACACCGTGGGGTGTGAAGTGCGATATCGCTCTTCCTTGCGCTACTCAAAACGAATTGCACGGCGACGATGCAAAGGCGTTGATTGCTAACGGTGTAATGGCTGTCGCCGAAGGTGCTAACATGCCTTCGACTCCCGAAGCGGTTGAAGCTTTCTTGCACGGCAAAGTGCTTTTCGCGCCTGGTAAGGCTTCCAATGCGGGTGGCGTTGCTACTTCTGGTTTGGAAATGTCACAAAACTCACTTCGTTTGTCATGGACACGCGAAGAGGTTGACCAGCGCTTGCACAACATCATGAAGAGCATTCATGAAGCGTGTGTGAAATATGGCACGGATGGCGGTCATATCAACTACGTGAAAGGAGCTAACATCGCAGGCTTTGTGAAAGTTGCCGATGCGATGCTCGATCAGGGTGTTGTATAATCATTAGTGAAATTCAAAAAGCGAAAGCGGTCGGTTTTCCGGCCGCTTTTTTTATACCCTTTTTGCGGTATTCAACGCGCTTTGCGGCGCTATACCTTTTCTAAGGTATGGCTGAATCAACACGAATACTTTCTATTTGCCGCTTCTCAACAGTTGCTATGAAATCACTTCTCATCATGCTAGCGTCGCTCACCTGCTCTTTGTGTGCAGTGGCAATGCATGTCGATTCGGATACTATTCCGCCCATCGAACTGAATGGAATTGAAATTTCAACACGCCGCGAATATCCAGCCGTTCATAGGTTGGCGAACGTCCACGGAAATGTGTTGACAGCAGGAAAGAAAAATGAGGTAATTGAGTTCTCGAAGTCCACAGCCGATTTAGCATCGGTCAATCAGCGACAAATTTTTGCACGGGTGCCCGGCTTAATGATTTGGGAAAATGATGGAAGCGGAATTCAGATTGGTATCGCTGCACGCGGGTTAAGCCCCAACCGTTCATGGGAATTCAACACGCGTCAGAATGGGTATGATATTTCGCCGGATGTGTTTGGATATCCTGAAGCCTACTATGCTCCGCCCATGGAAGCAGTGGAACG
>CALQJP020000158.1 GCA_943330925.2 Chryseobacterium gleum | reverse complement strand
TCGCTAAGTGTTCGGATGAGTGACTCAGTGGCTGTGCCCACCATATTCGCTAAATCTTCACGCGCTATGGCCATGGTAAAAGGCTTATCGCTTTTCAGATTATGGTAGCGGGCGCGGAGCTCAAGCAACGCTTCTGCTGTGCGCTTGCGAACACTGCTGTATGCAAGTGCAATCAGTTTATCGTGTTCGGTTTGCAAATTGCCCGTAAGCATTCTGACGAACTGTTGAGTAACCAACGGGTGTGTAAGTAGCTTGTAAAAATCTTCAATTGGGAAAATGGTAATTTCAGACTCCTCAATTGCCTCCGCACTCAAGGCATGAAACTCGTCTTCGAGCAAGGCCATATAACCGAAGAACTCGCCGGGCTGAAGCATTTTAATAATGAAGTCCTTTCCCAGCTCATGACTCTTATACAGCTTTACCTTACCAGAATTCAACAGGTACAAACCCTGCGGAGTGTCGCCTTCCGTGAAAATGACATCGCGCTTCTTCAGGTGCTTGATTTGTTGACGGCTGGAAATTTTTGCGATATCTTCAATACCCTGTATATTCCCAATCAACTCGGTAACACCATCGCGCGTGGGCTGAATATCCTTGCGAATTGCTTCCACTTTGCGCAAACGACTCTCAACGGCATTGAGCAATTCAATATCGTCGAACGGCTTTGTAATATAATCATCGGCCCCCATTTCCATTCCCTTGCGCACATCGGTGCGTTCGGCTTTGGCGGTGAGGAAAATGAAAGGTAAAGCGGCTGTTTCCGGATTTTTGTTCAACATGTGCAAAGTGCCGTATCCGTCGAGAACAGGCATCATAATATCACATATCACCAAATCAGGCTTGCCGTTCACGGCCAACTCCACACCCAACTTCCCATTCTCAGCACTCAGCACATGGTAGCCTGCGAGCTCGAGAATCTCTGAGGTGTTTTCTCGCACCTCAGTATTGTCTTCAATTATTAAGATTTTCTTCATACGATTTAGTTGGATTTGGGTAAATAGATATAGAAAGTAGAGCCCGCATTGAGCTCGCTTGTACACGATATGGTACCTTGCATTAGCTCAAGGTATTTGGTCACTATGTTAAGTCCTAAACCGGTTCCGGGAATCGCGACGGCATTTTGACCGCGGAAAAATCGACCAAAGAGATTCTTCATGTCCGCGTCCGAAATACCAATTCCCTGATCCTTCACAGCAATTACAACCTCCTCCTCGTTCACGCTCACCTGCACATCAATCAACGCGCCTTCAGGCGAGAATTTAATGGCATTACTCAGCAAATTAAACATCACATTGCGAAGCAATTGACGGTCAATCATCATCTCAAAAGAACCCTTGTTATAGGTGATGGTTTGACCGCTGCGCACGACAGAGTTTATGTCGGAAACCACTTCCCTGATAAGATTATATACATCATGCAATGCAGGCTTGGCCGACATTTTCCCTTCCTCCAGTCTACCCAGAGAAAGGAAGTCGTTCAGAATTTCTGTCAAACCGCTCACGGCATTCTTAATTTTCAAAATATGTTTTTCTCTCTTCTCCTGTTCATCTTCAGCCGTGTATTTCTGAATGAGCGACGCACTGCTCAGAATGGTACTAAGCGGAGTTCTAAACTCATGTGAAGCGGTAGAAATGAAACGCGATTTCAACTCGTTCAGTCCCTTTTCATTTTCAAGCGCCTGTGAAAGCTCATCGCGCGACACCTCCAATTCGTGCAAGGCCTCCTTCAATACCAGGGTCCTCTCCGCTACTTTCATTTCAAGCGATTCATTCAGCGATTTCAACTCACTGTTCATGCGCTGAATGCGCGCTTGCTGATCAAAACGATCCGATATATCTATAATAAAAGCGATAACAAAAAGTGCTTTATCCGTATTATAATAACTCAAGCTTATCTCGATCGGAAACTCCTTTCCGGACTTATGCCTTCCATGCAGGGTCATGTTTTTCCCCATGGGCCTTCGCACAGGATTTTTCATGTAGTCCTGGCGATACTGTTCATGACGATGCGCCAATACAGAGGGAATCAACTTCTCCACAACTACTCCGGTTAGCTCACCCTCATCATATCCAAACAACTCAGCCATCTTCGGATTCGTAAGTAGAATATTTCCTGAACTGTTCACAATTAAAACGCCTTCATTCACGTGATTGAAGATGGTTTCAAAACTGATATCTGCGCTTCTAAATGATTCCATAACGTGGTCTAAAATAATCTAAAACAAGGAGCGCACGATTGGACATCAACTGAAATATCTATATGATAAATTAAACATTCAACAAAAAGAAAAGGCCGCCTGCATTGAAAGGCGGCCTAATCCTAATCACCACGATCTATGAAATCTTGATCAGCTTCTTGCCGATCGACTTAGCATCCTCACGTTTGGGGAGCGTAAGCTTTAAAATGCCGTGAGCATATTTCGCATCTACCTTGTCGGTAACAACAGACTGCGGTAAACGGAACGCTCTTTTAAATGAAGTTGTTTTAAATTCTTTTCTGTGAAACGCCTCGGTGCGCTCATCTTTTTTCTCTTCATGCAATCCCTCAATATTGATTACATCTTCCTGAACCTCCACCTTAAACTCCTCTTTCTCCATCCCCGGAGCCGCCAACTCAATGATATATTCATCCGATGTCTCGCTCACATTGGCGTTCGGAACCCAGCGGGTGAGTGGCAGAGTCATCAACTCATTGTCCAAGAAACCATCGTTGAAAAAGTCGGTGAACAAACTTGGAGCAGTGAATGCTGGTTTTGATTTGATAAGTGACATTGTATTTAATTTTTTGGTTTGATTTGTTTGTTGGCAAATGTTTACCGATTGCCAGGGCTATAACTATGGACTGGGTCATGTTACGCTATGAGATAAATCAGCTAAACGGAATTTCAAATTTTTGCACCGACCAGGCCAATAAACTATTGAAAGTTGACCAATTTCATTTGCTTGAACTACCTATTTTTACCGCAAAACAATCGACATGTTGAACAAGCTAGCCATTATTCTATTTAGCCTTATTCCGCTTGCAAGCCTTGCACAGCAAGAAATAAAAACAATTGAAACCAAGATTACCGACGTAACTGTTTTCATGTCGGGAGCTCAGGTGAGCGAAACAGGTTCTGTATCGCTGCGCGAAGGTGAAAATCAGCTGCGTGTGGCGGGTCTGCCGGCACAACTCGATGCGAACTCCATTCGCATTGAAGGCAATGAATCGTACACGATTTTAGGAGTTCGTCATCAAATAAACTACCTCACCGGCGTTCAGCAATCACCGCGTCAGCGGGCTTTGCAGGATAGTCTGGATGAGGCCTTGTTCAAGCAAAAAGAGATGGCCGCCCTCAAGGACGTGCTGGTGGGTGAAAAACAAATGCTCGAATACAACCGAACAATCAAAGGAGAAAACACGACACTCATTGCCGATGACTTGAAAGAGATGGCCGATTTTTTCAGAAGCCGTCTCACTGAAATTTCATACAAATACCTCGAGATCGCTGAAAAGGAGCGCCTGAACAACATCGAAATAGGCAGACTGCAAAATGCACTGAACAGCATGAATGCAAAGGCCAACACGAATCCGAGCGAAGTAATCATCGCGCTCAATGCTACCAAATCAACCAACACCTCCGTTCGACTATCCTACTTCGTAAGCAACGCCGGTTGGGTGCCCGTATACGACCTCCGCGCAGAAGATGTGAATTCGCCCATCGCATTTTCGTATCGTGCGAAAGTGTACCAAAGCACAGGCACTGATTGGAAAAATGTAAACCTGACCATCTCCACCGGAAACCCAACAGTAGGTGGTCAAATCCCTACTCTATACCCATGGTTCTTGTACCAAGCACAAGTCTATCAAGAGGTGGCAATTGCAGGCACCTCACGCCGCCCGGTGATTGCCAACGAAACGCCTTCTGTTGCTGCATACGACGACATGAAGCAAATCCAATCCAAGTCGAGCGCAGACTATGTGACCGTGCAACAAAACACGGTAAACACCGAATTCAAAATTGCCATTCCGTATAGCATCCCCAGCGACAATGTGCAGTACGATGTGACCATGAAGACCGAAACGCTGAAAGCCAATTACGTTTACATCACCATTCCCAAACTCGACAACGATGCGTTTCTGAAAGCGCGCATCAGCGATTGGGCGCAGTATTCATTGCTGCCCGGCGAAAGCAACATCTATTTCAAAGGCACCTTTGTAGGCAAGGGATATATCGACCCTGCACAAGCCAACGATACACTCGACCTATCGCTAGGCCGCGACCGCGGCATCAGCGTGAAGCGCGAAATGTTGCGCGACTTCTGCAAAAACAACTTGCTGGGCAACAAGAAAACCACCAGCAAGGCCTACGAAATAACCGTCCAAAACAACAAGAAGCAAAGCATTGAATTGATTATTGAAGACCAGCTTCCTGTTTCACAAAACGGAGAAATCACCGTTGAGCAAGAAGAGCTGAGCGGAGCAACAATCGAGAATGCCTCGAGCGGTAAACTCACCTGGAAAGTTGTATTGCAACCCGGTGAAACCATCAAAAAGCAATTGCGATTTACGGTGTCCTATCCGAAAAAAATCAACGTAACCGGCCTCTGATGCTCGCGGATATCAGCCATCGGGAAGACATCGAATTGCTCGTAGATCGATTCTATGCGGCAGTTCAAAACGATGCCGTGTTGGCTCCATTTTTTGCGGGTATCGATTTCGAGCATCACAAGCCCCGCATGGTTCATTTCTGGTCGTTTGTATTGCTGGATGAACCCGGTTATACGACCAATATTTTCGACAAGCACATGCACATGCCCCTCACTGCAGAGGCTATGAATAGATGGGTAGAACTCTTTGAAACAACAGCCCACTCACTTTTTGAAGGTGAAAAAACCGAGCAAGCGATTTTAAGAGCCAAAACGATAGCATGGACCTTTAGCGAAAAGATGAAGCTCACATGAATCGGAGAAAATTCATTCGACAATCGGGATGGCTGGCCGCAGGCACGTGTGTGCTTCCTGCTTGGCTGCAGGCGTGCAAAAAATCGGACTGGAATGCAGACAATGCCTTTCGCGGAGAAGTGATCATCATCGGAGCAGGATTGGCCGGATTGTATGCCGCGGAAATGCTGCTCAAACAAGGCGTTTCAGTCAAGGTATTAGAAGCAACCGATAGCTGGGGCGGTCGTATGCGATCGCTTCCATTGGCCTCTGAGGCTGCTCGCATGGCACAGAACAGAGTGATTCAAGGGCAGTTCAGCGTGCTGTATGACGTGTTGCAACAAACACAAACACCGCTTACCCCATACACCGAAAACAACCTCTACTACTTCAACGGAACGCTCAACACAGAGGCCGAAGCCAATCAGAATACGTTCTTTCAGGAAATGCTCCAGGCCGTTGAAAGTTTGAACACGTTCAACGGTGCCGACATCACCGTGCAAGAGTATTTCGACGCGTTGGGCATCAGCAGCAATCTGGCAGCCGTATCGAACGTGCTCACTGCGCAGCCACTGGGCACTTCATACGACCGTATAAGCGCCTTGGGGATTGCGAAACAGTACGAAAAGTGGAGTGCCGGCATAACCAAGTATGTGGTGTCCAATTCCAATCTGGAACAAGCCTTGGAGCAGGCATTCGCTGGCGCATTGAACACCGTGCAATACGCAACACCCGTTGATGCTATCGATTACACCGGAAACCGAATCGTACTAACAGATGTCCTGGGCGGAAATCACGCATGCGACCGTGTGCTCATAACGATTCCGCTTCATGCGCTGCAATACGGAAGCATCGGCCTTACACCCGCATTGAATGTTACGAGGCTAGAATCCATGAACCGCATCGGAATTGACATGAGCTATTGCGCGCTGTTCAGACTTTCCGCCCCTTTGTGGACTGTGGGCACGCGCCGCATCATAGGCTCCGACATTGTACAATCGTTTGAGGTAAACGACGAAGGTTGGGTATATGCGGAAGTATCGGGAGCGCAAGCCGCGCAAGTAGCCTCCATTTTTGGCGACCCGCTCACCATCATCCAAAACCAGTTTAACCAACTCTTCCCCGGAGCCATCGATCAAATTACAGAAGCAGAACTTCACCAATGGGCGGGCAACCGTTCGTATGACCCACCGGGTGTAGGCAACGCACGCAGCGTGCTGGCGCAACCGATAAACAACAAACTTTACTTCGCCGGGGAAGCCACACACACGGGTGGCCATCACGGCACGATGCAC
>CALQJP020000157.1 GCA_943330925.2 Chryseobacterium gleum | reverse complement strand
GGAATCTCCAATAAACTCACATCATCGCCGCAAGAAGCATAGACGGTGTCGGCATCGGCAAATTCAGGCCCTGCGTTGTCGGTGAGATTATAGGTGCGCTCTTCTGAAGTAGTGTTGCCACAATTATCGGTGGCTGTCCATGTATAGGTCACTACGCTGCCGCAATTGCCTGGTACAGATACTTCGGTCAAAACCACGACTACATCGGTATCGCAATTATCGGTTGCGCTTACCTCCGTGGTTATTGGAGTTCCGCCGCAAGAACCTTCAGCCGACTCAGGGATGCCAACTAAAACAGGTGCTTGGGTATCAAGAAAGGTCACTACGGTCGATTCAAGCGCCTGATTGCCGCAAGCGTCAAAAGCTCTCCAAATACGGATGTAACTTCCAGCGCAATCAAACAATGGCTCGTCAGTCCAGGCAAGAGTCACTTGGGAACAATTATCGTTTACGATTGCTGTATCCAACACGAACTCATCTCCGCAATTGAGTGTCACCGATTCAGGAATATAGCTGAACTCGGGGTCTGCGCTATTCACGAATGTGATGACCTGCGAAGCGGTCGACGTATTGCCACATGCATCGGTAGCGGTCCATGTGGTAGTGCTGCTATATCCGCATGACTGGTCTTCTGAAACTGTATTCGACGTCAAGGTGAATTCACTGCAATTGTCGGAAGCTGAAGGCTCACCCGCAGGCACCTCATCACCGCAATTCAATTCAGCGCTGAGCGGCACATTTTCAATAACAGGCGCCTGGGTATCGGCCACTTGCACGGTCCAATCCTGTGACACACTGTTGCCGCAAGCATCGGTTAATGTATAGGTTCGAACCAAGGTGTAATTCGCCGAGCATTCTCCCTCAGTAATCACATCCGTTTGAGTAAGGGTCGTGTTAAAGCAAACCGCAGTGTATTCAACTATCGGGTTAAGATTGCCGGCGTCCTCGCAACTCAGAACAGCATCATCTGGAAACAAGGTAAACTCAGGCTCACCTTCATCAAACAAGTAGATTGTTTGCGATACAGTAGATGAGTTACCACAGCCATCGGTAGCCGTATAAATTCGAGTAACAACTCCCGGGCAACCAGCCTCAACAATTTCATCAGCATAAGAAATACTCACCGATGAGCATGCATCTTCAGCAGATGCATAAATGCTATCCGACGAAGTGCAAGGCACAAAGAGTGGTGATTCCACTTCAGCAAACACAGGAGCTGTTTCATCAACAACCGTGATAACGCGTGAAGCAAAAGCAACTGCGCCGCAGGCATCTTCAGCGCGATAGGTGTAGGTAAATTCAGAGCTTCCGCAACCAAGTTCCGGTTGTTCACATGAGCGGTCCACATTAACGTCTCCATTACCGTTTACGCTTTCACCGTTGAAAGTACCGGTGTATGAAAACCAGCCGCTCATACCATTGTTGCCATTTTTATTATTCGATGCAACGCCCACCTGAAAACCGAAGTAGTAACTCGAAGGCAAATGTTGCAAACTCAAATCTGAACCGGATAAGGCACCAATACCGGTAATGTGAGAGAATACCGGTTTCAATTCATAGTACATCCAATCGAGGTAATTGGAGCCGGCAAGTCCAAGATCATTCTTATAGCTTCTGTCCAATGAAGACCAATCGGTCCAGTTGCGGCCATTCTCGAAATACATGTCAACCGACATTTGCCAGGTTGAATTGACTGAGTTTTGAATAGTACCGGTAAGTCGGCCGGTGCCATTGCCATAGAAAGTCAGCGACTGATCGCCAATGAAGTTCCAGGCTACTGAAGGCGCATCCAGCAAGGGAAGCCACACGGCCCAGTCGATACCCGGACCAACTGCCGTTGACACATTACAATCAGCGGTGACATTGCCTGTTTCAGCAGCAAAGACCTCAACACTTACAGGGCCTTCACACGCGCTAACGGCGGTGACACCCTCAGACGAAGGAATCGCATCGCCACAGGCGATGGTTTCATTGGGCCCAACATTCACAAATGTCGGCTGTGCCTGAACCCACAGAAAAGAAGCAGTTAAAAGAGCCGTAAGAACAATGCGAGAAAACACATTGCCGGTTCGCAAAGTGAGGTTAAAAGAAAGCATGTAGAAAAAAATTAGGGTTGGTAAATGGCCAAATCACATTCTTCAGAGAACATGAGTTGACATTCAAATGAACTTCCGAATTTTCTTCTAGATAATGACATAACTACAATCTTATTAACCACACTTATCACTTGAGGAAAATCAGTCACGACAAAGGATACCGATGCGGCGTGTTCAATACTTCGCAGAATTCCGAAGATTGCAGGCAACGTCTAAAATGAAAAAAGGCATCCGAATGGATGCCTTTCATAAATCTATTTTTTTTAGAATTACGCTTTTTTCTTATCGAGCACATCATCAATCATTCCGTACTCTTTAGCCTCTGAGGCGATCATCCAGTAATCGCGATCACTATCGGCCCACACCTGATCGTATGGTTTACCGCTGTGATGAGCGATAATATCATAAAGCTCCTTTTTCAATTTCTGAATCTCACGAGCTGTAATTTCAATGTCACTTGCTTGCCCACGAGCTCCGCCCAATGGTTGGTGAATCATGACACGTGAGTGCTTAAGTCCTGTGCGCTTTCCTGCTTCGCCTGCGCACAACAACACGGCACCCATGCTCGCAGCCATACCCGTGCAAATTGTTGCTACATCCGGATTGATATACTGCATGGTATCGTAAATACCCAAACCGGCATATACACTTCCTCCAGGTGAGTTGATGTAAATCTGAATATCCTTCTTGGAATCTGCACTTTCGAGAAAGAGCAATTGCGCCTGAATGATGTTTGCGATATAGTCGTCGATTTCTGTTCCGAGAAAAATGATGCGGTCTGCCATCAAACGCGAAAACACATCAACCTCACGGAATGGCATGTTACGTTCTTCGATTACAGTGCGTGTCATATTCTCAGCGCCATAAACATGGCTGATAACATCATCGACTACTGTGCCGCTGATGCCATGGTTGCCCATCGCATATTTTCTGAATTCTTTTCTGTTGATCATTTCGTTCAAGTATTGAATAAGGCGCAAATTACGTTTGCAACACATGCAATCGGCAATGAAAATCGGAAGATGTTCACAATGCCGTGCGCACTGTGCGCATGTCAGCCAAATGCAGTGGATTCGCCCTGTTTCAAAATTTATTGCTAACTTTCGCTCATGAAATTCCTAACTTTCATCAGCTTACTTATTCTTCCTTATTGGTTGGCCGGCCAATTCATTCCAATCAACCTTAAGGTGGATGTCGCCGCAGGAAACCACTTCCTGCATTCACAAGTGACAGATGGCTATAAAATCGAAAAGTTCATTCCTCAAAACATATCAGGAGGCCTAAACTATTTGCTCAAAGAAAACCTGTATTTGCGGGGTGAGGTTGGAGTCGATTTGAACCGTCCGGCCAGCGGATCACTTTATTTCAGAAACGACTATTTCCGTGTCACAACGGGAGTCTCTGCCAACTTACTTCAGCTGCAGTTTCTGAAAACATCCCAACAAAACAACAATGTACGACTTTGGCACGATCGAATTAAATTGTATGGCTTCGTAGGCTTTGGTGTAAGCGCCATGATCAACAAGATGAAATTCTCCGCCGATTACGATCGCCGCATATACATCTACGATTACATGGCCAATTTTTGTGCGTCACTTACTCCAACATACCAGATCAATCGCTACAACGCTGTGTTTTTGCGGGCAACGATGGTTGGCCACATTCGACAGGCCTACAACTTCGACCTCATGGGCGGCAACGACAACCAAGGTTTCGATGGGGGCTTTATGATTGCCAACATCGGTTACTCCTTTACCCCGTTTCAGTCTATGGCTGGAACACGCACCATCAACTAAGCAATCGAGGAAGCCATAGGGTGTAACTATGAAAATGCAGCTTGCAATAGACCGTGGAAACACCTTTACCAAACTATCGGTTTCAGATGGAAAAACTCTCGTGGAAATTCGAACCGCCGGCGATGAGAATTTGGCCGAAGCGATAGCGCAACTCTTCTCTACCTACTCCATCGAAAACACCATTTTTTCGGATGTTCGCGACGGTTATGCCAATGAGGAAATTCAGAAGCTACTGCCCGATCCATCTTTAATGGTTAGTCACACCTTGAGTTTTCCTTTTTCAATTAGCTATACCACGCCCGAAACCATCGGTCACGACCGACTGGCGAATATGGCAGGCGCATGCGCAATGATGCCCGGTCACAATGTATTGGTGATAGATTTCGGTACGTGCACAACCTACTCCATGCTCCTGGAGGGAACATTTGCAGGTGGCAGTATTTCACCCGGCCGAGCTATGCGTTACAAGGCATTGCATCATTTCACAGGAAAACTACCTTTGATTGAACCTACGGTGGGAGAAAAAAAATTGCTGGGCACCTCCACAACCGGCTCAATACTCTCGGGTGTCGACCACGCGATTTTGCTCGAAACCGACGCGATGATCTCTGCCTACAGGAATCAATACAACGACTTGGAGGTGATCATCACGGGCGGCGATTATTCATTTTTTGAGAACTCCCTGAAAAGTGCGACTTTTGCCGAACCTCAATTAACTCAGATCGGCCTGCATGAAATTCTTCGCCAAAACATTCACTAAGCTTTTTTCGGCCGCTCTGTGCTTTCTTTTGGTTGACTCCGCCGTTGCGCAGTACAATACAAACTCTGTCTATTCACGGTTTGGACTTGGGCTGCGAGATAATTCCGGCAACGTCGTTCATTTCGGCATGGGTGGAATAACTTCACCTCTTTCCGACCCAATTAGCCTGAACCTGGCCAATCCGGCGTCCTATTCTTTTTTGGAGGTTACGAATTTGCAGACAACCATCAAAGGCTCCAACACGCAGACGTTAAGCGGCACATCAACCTCAAACCACTTCAATGGACAAGTGCATGAGTTAAGCATGGGGTTTAAAAAACCAAATACGAAATGGGCGCTGGCGCTTGGTATTACACCCTATAGCTCCGTCGATTATCGATTTTCATCCAAAGACAGCCTGAGCGATACGCTAACCGCAAGCTATAATTATTCAGGCCGTGGCGGTATCAACAAGGCTACACTAGGGTTTTCACGGGTGTTTCGATTCGGGGAAGGCAGCTCAAACGACAGTGTGCAACAGCGCTTGCACCAGATTTCGATAGGGCTGAATGGAAATTATCTGTTTGGAAACATTACGCGTGAAAACGTGGTTGCCTTCAGTCAGTCTGAGCACTTCACCACGGTTGAAAACCTCAACCTCTGGGTCAAGGGCATTGTGTGGGAGGCTGGATTGCAATACAAGGTCAATCTTACAACACGCCGCGATCCTCAAAACAGAGTGGTGGGCGGCTCAGCAATTCAACTGGGCGCTACCTATTCCTTGAATACACCTTTGTATGCAGAATATACCGAGTTGCTTTATTCCATTCGTTTTGGCACCAATTCAGCCTTCCGCGATACCGCTCGTTTCCTGGATGCTTTGAGTGGTCGAATCATTCTTCCCCAGAAAATACAGGCGGGTGTAGCCTATAAACTCTTCAATAAAAAGTGGGGCACTTTCGTGGTTGCCGGCGAATACAAAATACAAGATTGGTCGAAGTATCGACTCGAAATGGATGAGGATGTCAATCTGGACAACGGCCTCAACGCTTCGTCCGGTTGGGCTGCGGGAATTGAATACAAACCAACCACCGACGTAAGCAACAATTTTTTCAATCGCCTCTACTACAGGGCAGGTTATCGCAGTCTTCAATCTGAACTCACGATAAACAACACCCGCATCGATCAACAGGCAACCACGGCCGGTTTAACCATACCCATGATTCGCTCGCAGTCTAAAGTTCATTTAGGCGTTGAATGGGGAACGCGAGGCACTACCGACAACGATCTGGTGCAAGAGAATTACCTCGGCTTTATGGTTGGCTTCTCGCTCTCACCATCTGCTTTCGATCGTTGGTTCCGTCAAGTGAAATACGACTAATGACAACCGCTCGACTCGCAAGCTATTTCATACTGGTGCTCATGCTGTCGGCATGCCGCAACGACATTGAACAAGTGCGCGCAATCACTGACAAAAACACGCACCCAGTTCAAACCAGCCACAACGCGGTCTATTCATTTTCGGAAAAAGGAAAAAAGCAAACACGCCTCGAAGCAACCTTACTTGAACAATTCGAATTGGAAGGAGAT